>CAMDAI010000067.1 GCA_945888585.1 Rickettsia typhi
CAATTGGTGCAATTGCATCAAAAAAAGCAAGGTGCTCTTCACCAGTAAATTTTTTGATTGAATCACTTAATTTATCTGAAGTAAGTGGTCCAGTAGCAATAATCCACATATTGTCATCAAGGGGCAATTGATCGATTTCATCTCTTACAATTGTAATTTTCGGATGAGATTTTATAGCATTTTGTACTTGCAAGGCAAAACCATCTCGATCCATGGCCAAAGCTGATCCAGCCGGAACTTTATTTTCATCAGCAGCTTTTAAAATTAAAGAATCCAGCAATCGCATTTCCGCGTGAAGCAGCCCAATTGCACTATTAATATCATCATTTCTAAAGGAATTTGAGCAGACTAATTCTGCTAAAACATCAGTTTTGTGCGCTTTTGACTTTCTATTTTCATTACGCAACTCATAGATTATAACCGCAATTCCTCTTTTAGCTAATTGCCATGCAGCCTCGCATCCAGACAATCCTCCACCAATTATATTTACTGTTTTCATTGTAACTTTATTAAAAATTTATTTATTTACGGATAAAAGTAATAAGCAATTTATTTGACTTAAGGACCTGAAATCCTTCTTCTTAAATCAGTCAATTTTCTTAAATGATTAATTCTCATTTAGAAAAATTAATATAAATAAAATATAAGGGTTAAATTATGATTAAAAAATCAATTCCAGTCTTTTTTCTTTTAATGTTTTCTGCATGTTCAAGTGAACAAAGCGGCTTTAACATTCAATCAAAAAACTATGAGAGCAAGCAAAAAACTAATAATCCAATTGCCAAAGCTCAAGCAAAATTATGCAAAGGCTCGGTATTTTTTATTCCATATGGCGATACTGCCGTTAACTTTGAAGGAATTAGTGAAGATAACATCAAAGGTGGAAAAATACAAATTAAAGGATTGGAAGACATCGATTTGTCCGCCAATGTTAGTGTTAAAATTGAATATAGCAGTTATGTAATTGGTAGCAAAAAATGTATAATTGTTGAAGGAGAAATGATTTCTCCTAAATTTAACAAAATCAATAGTAAAAATTCAGAAAACAATGAAAAATTTGATAATTATAAAGATGCTTCTGATCAAAAATCAGATCACAAAAAAATTAAATCACCAAAATCTAATTAAAAATTATCCTAATTAAAACTTCATCAGAGCTCCCCTAAAAAGGAGTTCTTTTTTTGTCGGAAATATTCAAAATTAATTCCGGACAACAAAGAGGAAACTTAAGCAACAAGAATAGACTTAATTTTCATTTCTCAGAAAATATATTCTTAAGTAAAAATACGGAATATTGTGCAAGAATTGAGCAATAGAAGTGATGTAATAAAAAATAAATTTTTCATATTTATGTAATTTTAGACTGTAATAAAAAACCGACGATTATCTTTAAAATAATCGCCGATTTTTTCTAGAAAACTTAGAATTATTATTGCTTGTTACAGTAAATATTCATAGTTCTTGGTGTATAAATACCCCAAGTTACAATTGCGACTAGTACCTGACCAAAACTTTGTTTTGTTTCAACAAAAGCAACTCCATCACTTTCTTTACACATTTCGTTAGGATTTCTGAAATCATTTTGACCGATACCATTAATAAAAAAGTTGCTCCACTTAGAAAAATGAGGTTCGCCATTTGGAACTTCTCTTTTAGAATTTGGATTAACAGAAAAAGTTTGAGTTGCACAAGAGGAAATGGTCAAGGCAATTAAAAAAGAAGCTAATAATTTTTTCATATTTTTATATCTAAAATTAATAAAGAAAAGTTAATAATGAATAAATAACTAGTTTTAAAAAGAATTAAATCAATAAATTTTATTATATCTATCTTTAAAAACTGAAATTAAAGATTTCAGATGATCGTCAAAAATATCATCAACATTGTTAATCTTATATCCGTGATTTTTTAAATTTTGTTTCAGCAAAGCTACGCTTTTATTATTAATTAAATTTTTTATCTGTGTAATTCTGGAATTGTCCCAAATTCCCACTCCATTTTTCACAAATTCTTCCCATGGAAATAATGGGCTTGGATCTTGCTTTCTACCTAATTGACCCACAATTCCTTTAGCACAATTTTCTTCATTATCAGGAAAATAAGCAATTTCATTATGACCAACTATATTTTCCGGTGCAATATTGTAGCGCTTGATTATGTCCTGACATAATTCAATTCCGGCTTTAATTTGAACATCAGGAAATTTTTCTTCAAAAGGTTTTGGATTATAAAATTCAATTCCAATTGAAGTTTTGTTTAAACCATCCTGACCACGCCAGTAGCTAACCCCAGCATGATAAGCAACATCACATTCTTCAACTAATTGATAAATTTTTCCGTCACTATCTATGATGTAATGAGCACTTACTTTGTGGTTAAGTAAAGCTTTGATTGCCGCTTCAAAACTCTCATCAGCGATATGGTGTAAAACCAAATGTTTAATTTCACGGTTTTTACTATCATCTGGACATTTATCAAAAAATTCAGAAAAAAACTTGGTTTTATCAATTTTCATTTGTTTGACTTATAAATATTAAATAAATAACCTCGAATTTATTATTTTATATATTAGAGATCAATTAACGATCCCACTTTAATTCAGCTAAATCATGTCAACAAAATCAAAAAACACAAGAACAGATAAAGAGAACGAAGCTCTATTATTCCACTCCCAAGGTTCACCTGGTAAAGTTGGAATGTACGCTACTAAACCATTAAATACTCAAAGAGAATTAGCTTTGGCTTATTCACCAGGAGTTGCAATTCCATGTCTAGAAATTGCCAGAGATCCAGATTTAGCTTATGATTATACCTCTAAAGGTAATTACGTTGCGGTAATTTCCAATGGAACAGCAGTTCTTGGTCTTGGTAATTTAGGTGCCATTGCCGGAAAACCAGTTATGGAAGGTAAATCAGTTTTATTCAAAAGATTTGCTGATATTGATTCAGTTGATATTGAAGTTGCTACTGAAGATGCGGAAGAATTTATTAATGCAGTAAAATATTTAGGACCAACTTGGGGTGGTATTAATCTTGAAGATATTAAGGCTCCTGAATGTTTTATCATTGAAAGTAAACTTCGTGAAATTATGGATATTCCGGTTTTTCATGATGATCAGCATGGAACCGCTATTGTATCTGCTGCAGGTGTTATCAATGCCCTACATATTTCTGGTCGTAAAATTAAAGATGTTAAAGTGGTTTTAAATGGAGCAGGAGCTGCTGGAATTGCCTGTTTGGAATTATTAAAAGCCATTGGATTACCTCATAATAATGCTATTTTATGTGATACTAAAGGTGTAATTTATAAAGGTAGAACTGATGGGATGAATCAATGGAAATCAGCTCATGCTGTTGACACTAAACACAGAACTTTAGCTGAAGCATTAAAAGGTGCTGATATATTTTTAGGGCTTTCTGCCAAAGGTGCTGTTACTCAAGATATGGTAAAATCAATGGCAAAACAGCCAATTATTTTTGCCATGGCTAATCCTGATCCAGAAATTACTCCTGAAGAAGTTTATAAAGTTTGTCCAGATGCAATAGTGGCAACCGGTAGAAGTGACTATGAAAACCAAGTTAATAATGTAATGGGTTTTCCTTATATCTTCCGTGGCGCTTTGGATGTTCGTGCTTCCACTATTAATGAAGAAATGAAAATTGCTGCCGCCAAAGCAATTGCCCAGTTAGCCAGAGAACATGTGCCTGATGAAGTTATCAAGGCCTATGGCGGAAAAGATATGAAATTCGGCCCACGCTATATAATTCCAACTCCGTTCGATTCAAGATTAATTAGCACTATTCCAGTTGCAGTTGCCAAAGCTGCAGTTGAGAGTGGAGTTGCTAAAAAACCAATCAAAGATTGGGATGCTTACAAAAAACAATTGCAAGCCAGACTTGATCCAACTGTTAATTCGATGAGCATGATTTTTGAAAGATTATCTCAAAATCCTAAAAAAGTTATTTTTGCTGAAGGTGAACAGCCAGAAGTTATCCGAGTTGCAGCTATGTGGCGTGATAATAAATATGGCAAACCAGTTTTAATTGGTAAAGAAAAAGCTATTTTAAAACAAATGGAAGAAATGGAAATTGAGCCAAAAGGCATCGAGATTTATAATGCTTCAATTTCTGAACAAAATAAAAAATACACTGACTATTTGTATAAAAAATTACAAAGAAATGGTGTTCTTTATTCTGACTGCGAAAGAATGATTAAACATGACCGCAATGTTTTTGCAGCTTCTATGCTTGCTGCTGGCGGTGGTGATGCTTTAATTACAGGCCTTACTCGAGGTTATAGAAAATCTCTAACCGATGTTTGGCAAGTCATTAAAAATAAAAAAGATCAGATCGTTCTTGGCGTTTCCATGATAATTTCTAAAAACAAAACAGTTTTTATTTCCGATACTGCTTGTTCTGAACTTTCTTCATCAGAAACCTTAGTTGATATTGCTATTCAAACTGCTGCTAAAGTTAAAGAAATGGGTTATATTCCAAGAGTTGCTTTCTTATCATTTTCAAATTTTGGTAGTGCTATTAAAACTGAATCGAGCCGTATTAAAAGAGCAGTTGAAATTTTAGATGGCATGAAAGTTGATTTTGAATATGATGGTGAAATGACTGCTGATGTTGCACTTAGCGCCGAAAAGATGAAAAAATATCCTTTCTGTAGATTAACAGCGCCTGCTAATATTTTAATTTGTCCTGGATTACATTCTGCTTCAATTGCCACTAAATTATTACAAGAAATGGGTAATTGTAATGTGGTTGGACCAATTTTAACCGGATTTGAAAAATCAGTTCAAATTGTAACCATGAATTCTTCAGTTGCTGAAATTTTAAATATGACAGCAATTGCCGCTAGTGATCAATTAAAATAGGAAGATTATGGCAGCAGTTAATCAAGATCATGATGGACAAAGTTCCTACTCGCTTCAAATGGCATCAAAAAGAAATGATGTAAACAATAATTCAGTTCATGGTGGGGAACATATTTCACAGGGTAATGGGGATTTAGCACATCTTGTACCAAATGTTATACATAGTGAAGGTGTAGATCATTATATGAAAAATGAAGGTATGGATACACTGTTAAAGGTTGGTAGCGTATCTCTACCAACTGATGGTAAAGGAGCTTTTAATAATAGTATAACTGACTTCTTTGAAGGAAATATGGCACAAGTTGCAAATATTGATAAATCAGCAAGTGACATTAAATTTATTGGAAATGAAATACAGTCAGCTGGTATCCAAAACATATCTGCTGCCGGAGCACTTGAGGTTAAAAGCCCAGGTTTTACTGGGGCTCATGCCTTAATGGAAGAACAGGGACATCAGGCAGGGGGACACTAGTAATAAATGAATCTCTGGAAAATTAATGATCTAAAATCTGCTCTTAAAAATGATATCATAACCGTTCTATCTTCCCTAAAATCAGAAATAAATGAGGTTGTAATTGACAGTCGCAAAAAAACCAATTTAGGGCTTTTTGTAGCAATTAAGGGTGAGAATAATGATGGTCACGATTTTTTAGAACAAGTTTTTGAAAATGGCGCAATTGCCGCTTTAGTAGAAAAAATCCCGGCCAAATTTGAAAATGATCCACGTTTAATTTTAGTTAAAAATTCAATTCAAGCTCTAGAAAATTTAGCAATTGCTGCCAGAAATCGCTTTCAGGGGAAAATTATTGCTGTAACCGGCTCCGTTGGAAAAACTAGTGTTAAAGAAATGCTTAAAGCTGTTTTTTTAACTCAAGGAACAACTTTTGCAACAAGTGGAAATTTAAATAATCATTTCGGTCTACCCTTAAGTCTAGCTAACCTCCCTGCTGATTATGATTATGGTATTTTTGAAATGGGCATGAATCATTTAGGTGAAATTGAACCACTTTCTAAAATGGCTAAGCCTCATGTGGCCATTATCACCACCGTTACTTCTGCTCATATCGGTAATTTTAAAAATGAAGAAGAAATTGCTTTGGCTAAATCTGAAATTTTTTCCGGTCTCTTAAGTGGTGGATTTGCTATAATCAATAATGACAATAAACATATTGAATTTTTAAAAACTAAAGCGGCCCAGGGTAATAATTTTCATCAAATTACTACCTTTGGATCAAAAGAAACCAGCAATATCAGACTTTATACCATAGAAAATATCGATATTAATCATTCAAAAGTTAGTCTAAGAATTAACGGCGCTAAAGAACAAATTAGCTATGTCATTAACAGCATTAATGAAACTACAATTTGTAATTCTTTAATTGTAGTTGCCTGTTTAAAATTAGTTGGCAAAAATTTTGCTAATGTTTTTGAGGATGGACTTTTAGCTTTATCAAAATTGGAAACTCCTAAGGGTCGCGGCAATATTATCAAGACTAATAAGAATAATCTCAATCTAACCATTATTGATGATAGCTATAATGCTAATTTAAGCTCAATGATTGCTGGTTTAAAATTTCTTTCTAACTTAAAAAACTTTCAACCAAATTCCAGAATAATTATAGCTATAGGTGATATGCTTGAAATGGGTGTGGTTGCTAAAAGTGAACATCAGGCGATTGCTCATTATATTCTGGAAAATAAAATTGATGGAGTATTTTTAGTTGGCGAAATGATGGCTGAGTTAATTCCGCTATTACCTAAGGAAAAAATTCTTGGTCAGTTTAACAAATCGAGTGAACTAGCTGAAAATTTACTATCATCTTTACAAGACAACGATATTTTATTCGTTAAGGGATCACGTGGCACCAGAATGGATAAAATAGTGGATAAATTAATTAATAATTAAAGAAAATGCTCGATAATCTTTTCATAGGCACAGCCTCACCAGTACTTTATGCACCTCTACAATATTTTTTATTTAGGGCTTGTTTAACTGGGTTTTTATCATTCATTCTTTGTTTTTTTGGAATTAAATATTTTTTACTTTTGGTAAAGAAAAAACAAATTTGCACCCAACCTATAAGATCTGATGGTCCAGAATCT
>CAMDAI010000068.1 GCA_945888585.1 Rickettsia typhi
GCATTTTTATTCGTCCTCAAATCCTGATTGTTTTTGATGCTCTTTTTGATCTGATTAATGTTTGTGCACCAATTTATTATAAAAATGATATAAATGCTGATAAATCTTATATCGACGCTCAAAGTAATATTGAAAAAATTATTAATTTAATTAATCAACCTTATCAGCCAAATCAGTCAAAGACTTCTTCAAAGGTTTCCTCAAAATCATTAAATTTTCTCTCTAATTTTAATGAGAAAGAATATTGTGATGTGGTAAAAAAAGCGCAGGAATATATTAAAAATGGTGATATTTTCCAAGTTTTACCTAGTCAAAGATTTACCAGTGAATTTTCTGATGAATTAGCTTTTTCATTTTACAGGTCACTTAGATCAATTAATCCTTCTCCATTTTTATTTTACTTAAAATTTCCTAATTTTATTCTAACTGGATCTAGTCCGGAAATTATGGTTTCAAAACGTGGTAATAAAGTAACAATCAGGCCACTTGCTGGAACCAGAAAAAGAGGAATTACTCCAGAAGAAGATAAACAAAATGCTCTCGATTTACTTTCTGATGAGAAAGAATTGGCTGAACATTTGATGTTGATTGACTTGGGGCGTCACGATGTAGGTCGAGTATCTAAGGAAGGAACTGTTGAGGTTACTGAAAAAATGGTAATCGAACATTATTCGCATGTTATGCATATTAGCTCTACAGTTGAAGGAATTTTATGTGATGATCTAGATGCTCTTGATGCATTAATCAGTGGTTTTCCGGCTGGTACGGTTTCAGGCGCTCCAAAAATTCGTGCCATGCAAATTATTGAAGAATTAGAAAAAAATCGTCGTAGTTTTTATGCTGGTTGTGTTGGTTATTTTGCTGGAAATGGCGATATGGAAACCTGTATTGTTTTGCGTTCTGCTTTAATTAAAGATAATAAAATTCATCTTCAGGCTGGTGCTGGTGTGGTTTTTGATTCCAATCCAGAATCTGAGTATCAAGAATGTTTAAATAAAGCTAGAGCGTTAATCAAGGCTGCCGCAGGTATAGAGGAATATTTATAACAGTTCTTTCTTGATTTTTTGGCTCTAATTCTTACCATTCCTTTTCTTCAAATCAAATAGCAAATTAAACTTATCAATGCTTCAGGATAAAGACAAAATTTTTACCAATCTCTATGGTTATGAATCAGCTGATTTAAAAGCTGCACAAAAAAGAGGAGATTGGAATAATACTGCTGAATTTGTATTAAAAGGTCCAGAGTGGCTCGTGGAACAAATCAAAGCTTCAGGACTTAGAGGGCGTGGCGGTGCTGGATTTTCAACTGGTTTAAAATGGTCTTTTGCTCCCAAAAAAGGCCAAGGGGAAAAGGCTAAACCGCATTATTTAGTAATTAATGCTGATGAATCTGAGCCTGGAACTTGTAAAGATCGTGATATTTTAAGAAATGATCCTCATAAATTGTTAGAAGGGTGCTTAATTGCTGCTAGAGCAATTCATGCTAATACCTGCTATATTTATATTCGTGGTGAATATTATAATGAAGCAGTAGCCTTACAAAAAGCTATTGATGAGGCGTATGAAGCTAAATTATTGGGTAAAAATGCTGCGGAAAGTGGTTGGGATTTAGATATTTATATTCATCGTGGTGCAGGCGCTTATATTTGTGGTGAAGAAACTGCGCTTTTAGAAAGTATTGAAGGAAATAAGGGTCAGCCTCGTTTAAAACCGCCATTTCCAGCCTTAATTGGTTTATATGGTTGTCCAACTATTATTAACAATGTTGAATCAATTGCTGTGGTTCCAACTATTTTGCGTCGTGGTGCCGCTTGGTTTGCTGGAATTGGTAAAGAAAAAAATACTGGTACCAAAATTTTCTGTATTTCCGGACATGTCAATCGTCCTTGTAATGTTGAAGAAGAGATGGGAATTCCATTAAAAGAATTAATTGAAAAACATGCCGGAGGTGTTCGTGGTGGCTGGGATAATTTGTTAGCAATAATTCCTGGTGGATCATCAGTTCCGCTTCTGCCAAAATCAGTTTGTGATACTATTTGTATGGATTTCGATTCTCTACGTTCAGTTGGATCAGGCCTTGGAACCGCAGGAGTGATTGTTATGGATAAATCGACTGATGTAATTGCCGCTATTGCCAGACTTTCTTATTTTTATAAGCATGAATCTTGTGGTCAATGTACACCGTGTCGTGAAGGTACTGGTTGGGTTCTTAGGGTTATGAAAAGAATGGTTAAGGGAGATGCTGAAATTGCTGAAATTGATCAACTCTATGATTTAACTAAGCAAATTGAAGGTCATACTATATGCGCCCTAGGAGATGCTGCTGCTTGGCCAGTTCAAGGTTTAATCCGTCATTTTAAAGATGATATGATTAAAAGAATTGAACAATATAAATTAACAGCCAAACCTTCTTCATGAAGAATTTCTGCTATTACACCTGATTAATTTACGATCCAATACCGGAATAATATGAGAAAAATAGTTGCACTTATAACTGCCAGTGGTCGTGGTTCACGTCTTAGTGGCAATATTGAAGGAATACCAAAGCAATATCTGCCTTTAGCCGGAGTTCCAATGCTAAGACATGCTATTTTGGCTTTCTTGAATCATCCAGGAATTGATGATGTAATTTGCACCATTCATCCTGATGATATCAGTCTCTACGAAGAGGCAGTGATAGGCCTTGATTTGCTTAATCCGGTTTTTGGTGGGGAAACCAGACAAATTTCAGTACGTAATGGTTTAGAAGCCTTAAAAGAATATAATCCACAAAAAGTTTTAATTCATGATGGAGCCAGACCATTTGTAACTAAAAGAGTAATCAATGGAATTCTTGATAAATTAGAAACTCATCCGGCAGTAATTCCTGCTATTGCAGTGGAAGATACTATCAAAAAATATGGTGATGGTAAAATTAAATGGACTATAGAGCGTGATAATTTATGGCGCGCTCAAACCCCACAAGGTTTTTTATATCAAGATATTTTAAATGCTCATCATGCTTTTCGTGATATGAATTTTACCGATGATGCGGCACTTGATGAATATGCTGGTATTCCGGTTGCCATTGTTCCTGGTTCACAAAATAATTTTAAAATTACTACCGAAGAAGATTATGAAAGGGCAAAAAGAATTGCTGCCATTCATATTGAAAATGTTCATGAAGAAATCAGATCAGGCATTGGTTATGATGTTCATGCTTTTAGATTAAGGAAAGAAGGTGAATCAAATAATATTAGAATTGGAGGAATTGATATTGAATTTGATCGTAAAATTGAGGCTTATTCCGATGGTGATGTTGCAATTCATGCTGCAATTGATGCAATTCTTGGTGCAATTGGTGCTGGCGATATTGGAGAACATTTCCCACCAACTGATCCTAAATGGGAAAATTGTGATTCCAGAGAAATGCTAAAACATGTTAATCATCTACTTAGAAAAAAAGGTGCTAAAATTATTAATCTTGATCTGACTATAATTTGTGAAGAGCCAAAAATTTCTAAATATAAAATTAAAATAAAAGAATCTTTAGCTAAGGTTTTAAATATAGATCCAAGTCGTATTAATGTAAAAGCTACCACTACTGAGAAGTTGGGTTTTTTAGGCAGAAAAGAGGGCATTGCCTCTGAAGCGATATGTAATATGAAATTTGCAGTTTTAGAAGAATAATCAAGCTATTCCGCTTGCCAATGAGTGCATTTTTGGTATTGCAAACGGTTCTCCACATCTGCGTTTTGGTATAGTTGACGGAATTCCATGATCATCAGTTATCTTAACTAAACTTTTAAGTGAATCTCTCGATGCTCCAGATCTGTCAAAGCCATTTTCTATAGATTTTAATATACGATTTTTAATATTTTCTATATCTTGATCTTCTTGTTTGAGATACTTCTCTTCTAATTCTCGTGCTTTTTTTCCTATAGCTGCTTTTTCATCTTTGCTAAGATTTGGAACTCGTTTTAAAGAATTATCGTTAGAATCTGATGCGACAACATCTGTAAGGCTTGATTCTGTTCTATAAGCAGCATCAAAATTAATACCATTTTTAGCACAATCTGCCTTAACTAGCCAATAATCATAATCATCTCTTCTTATTTCTTTATTCCTGATTTTATCTTCCAAAATTTGTGGAAAATTATAATAAGGTATTTTGAACTCTCTGGCCATTTTAAAATAACCATCTCTTTTAGCTTGATTATTATTGCCACCATATACATTACTTACAGCTTTATCTGTTAGATCGCGAGCAATAAAAGCTGCTAAGGTTTTTTTTCTGATGCTGTCTGGTTCGCTTCCATCATCAGCGGGCTCTAATTTTTTAAATTCATCGGTATTTTTGAATTCGTCTAACCTAGTTCCAGCTAATGTTTCTAATTCATCATAATTTTTTTCACATAATTTGTCATAAACCGCCAATTTTTTATATTTATCTTCCCAAATTGGTAAAATTTCTTTGGCACATGCGGCTATTTTAGCATCTTCATATTTTTTAACTGCTTCACTAGAAGCTTCTATACTTTTATTTAATTTTTTACTTTCTTCATCGGCTTTATCTTTAAGAACATTTAACTCAGAGTATTTATCATTAAAAACAAGGGTAGCTAACGCATCAATTGCAATTCCGGTAATCGGGCTTTCTAAAAGACTACCAGCACTACTTGTAATTGGAGATACAGAGTCACTTGCGAAATGGAAAGTTTCTATAAAAGGCTCTAAAATATATTTCAGTGGACTACCATGCGAGATCCAGTCAATTACAGTATCAATTCCCAAAGCATCTAATAAATCTTGGATTGGAGCAAGAATATCACCAATATGGTTTAGAATAGCTAATGGTGCAAGTGGGCTGAAAGCAATCATCACTTGCAGCATTTTATATTTCCACAACTCATCTTCTTTTATTCCTACTTCCTCAGCTTTCGCTAAAATCTTTTGATTAGCATCAGTTAATTTTTTTTCTAATTCATCTAAATTTCTAAATTTTTCTGTTTCTTGTTCTTGAGCATATTTATTAACCAAATTTATTATTTTTTGAAACTCTTCCGCGGTCATTAATTTATCAGGATCGCCCGACAATTTTTCTAACTCATCGTATAGTTCTTTATATTTAATATTAAATGCCCCATCTCTATCCGGGTTTAAATGCCTATAGAAATTTTGTAGGTATTGATTTCTGCGGTCGACATGTTTTTTCCAAGTACCAGTTTCTTCTGGTCTGGTTGCTGGAGCAAATATTCCCTGGCCAAGCCAATTAAGTCCATCACCGGCTAAATGAGTTAGTTCTTTAGCTGTTATTGTCCATTTATTCAGTTTAAAGCTTTTTTCTTCCTGAACTAAGTCATTTTCTATTAAATTATTTATATTGGCATCGTAATAATCTTTTTCACCATCATATTGTTTAATCATATCTTTAATCAAGCGCTTTTCCCTTCCAGGAATTGGCTCAGTAATCATTCGGTGAATTGGATTCTTTTTAAGCCATTCTCTTTTTCTCTCAGTTCCACCAGTAAATCCAACTCCTACTGATTCAGGAACGTCCATTCTAAGATTTTTTTGTAAAGTGTTAAGTCTTAGAAATGCTGGATTATCTTCTGCAGTTTTAGCTTCTTTTAACTCGCGACGAAGATTATCACCGGCGGATTTTGCTTTAAAAGCTTTGTCAAGGCTGATATTCATCGCATGAATCCAGGCAATTGATTCCTGAGCCTTGTCATTAAGATGTAAATCTGGATCTCCTAAATCTATATTGGCAATTTTTTCATCAATTATATGGTTAATTCTATCAACCTTATTTTTATCACCACGATATAGCCAGTTAGCTTTTCTATTAACATCTTCAAGTTCTTGTGCGGGATCAACAAATTCTCCTTCGTATAGAACGCGCGGAGGTTTTCCTGTAAGATCTTTTACTGGAGATGATTTTAATGCACTATTCGAAGCCACATCTCCAAATCTGTTGAGAGATTCATTTGGAGCAGTTATTTTAAATTTATTGATTCCAAAATCTTTGAATTTATTTTCAGATCCAGGAGCTGTAACAGGTCTAGGTACAGGTACAGGTCCAGGTACAGGTACAGGTACAGGTACAGGTACAGGTCCAGGTACAGGTACAGGTACAGGTCCAGGTACAGGTACAGGTCCAGGTACAGGTCCAAGTACAGGTACAGGTACAGGTCCAGGTACAGGTACAGGTACAGGTGCGGGTTTAACACCTTTTTTAAAATTATCAACTTCTTTTTTTAAAGCAAAAATTTCTGATTCTAATCCAGATTTTTTTGGAATTAATTTTGATAGATCATCTAATTTTTCTTCAAAAGATGCTAATTTTTTAGCATCAAGTTTTCCAAAATCTTTAGATTCATTTTTCAAAGATTTCAATATTATTGGCTGAATCAAATCAAATTCTATTTCTTTAAAATTTTCTTTAAAATTCTCATCATCAAATTTTTTAATTTCATTCTGCAATTCTAAGCGAGCAGATCCATTTATTTTAAATTTACTGTATTTACCATCAAGTAGTGAATTTGTCGTTTGCTCGTAGGTTGCTTTGTTAAAATCACTATCTTCTATAGAGTCTGCTAGAACATATAATGCATTCAAATCTTTAAATTTGCTATGTAATTCATGTGTTTCATCTTCATCTATTAAACCAAATAATACCTTAGGGTGGTCATCAAGAAATTTTTCCCTGTAAACTTCACTGACAACCATTGTATTAACTAGATCTTTCAAATTTTTTATAAAATTATCCTTAGATGTTAACGGATCAGGAGATGAAACAGGAGGTATAGCAAGTGGAGCGAGTTCTTGCCGTGCTTCACCAATTATTTTCATCCTCAGATTATCTCGTTTTTCTTGAGAAGATTTAAATTGATTGTCAATGGTAGTAAAAGAATTGGCAAAGGCCAGTGAGGCATTTGCCCAGCATCTGTTCCCATATCCGAC
>CAMDAI010000069.1 GCA_945888585.1 Rickettsia typhi
GAATCAAAGGATCATCCTAATGTTGAGGAAGTTTTTAATCGTGCTTCTAAAATTAAGCCAAATATTGGAATTGCTACGGTTTATCGAGCTGTAAAGGTTTTTGAAGAAGAAGGTGTTATTGCTAAACATGATTTTGGCGAAGGGAAGGCAAGATATGAAGAACTTTACGAAGATGATCATCATGATCATTTGATTGATATTAAAAGTGGCAAAGTAGTGGAGTTTTTCAATGATGAAATTGAACAATTAAAAGAAAAAATTGCCGCGAATTTAGGCTATAAAATGGTTGGACATCGTCTTGAACTATACGCAATTCCATTTGATAATAATTCAAAAAAATGATCGAAGAAATCTTAAAAAATCATATTTTGTTTGAAGGTGTGAATAATTCTGCTAAATTTGCTTCATTTTTAACTAGTTTATATCGCATTGAGCTTTTTAAAAATGGTTTAGACTTAATCTTAACTAAGGTTAGAAGTTCCGAATTAAAGTTTGAAGTGAAAATTATTAAGGGCTGGGACACTAATGTTGGGTGTTATTTAACCGAACAAGATAAAATTTATAATAAATTGATTGGTTTTTGTTCTCCTAAATTAAAACATAAAATAATCTTAAGAAATCTGGTAACTAATGTTATGGCTCATGAGATGGCTCATGCCTTAGAAGTGGAAAGTGGCTTGGTATTAAATGATGATTTTAGAAAGGCAGTTGGATTTGACATGAAAGATCGTGAGGCTAATAATTTAGGGCTTAGATCTGCAATTAAAAGAGTGATGGTTGAAGGAATAAAACCATATCCAAAACATCAGATTATTTCTGAATTATTTGCTAGATATTTTGAAGTGTTAAGCGTTTCCAGAAATGTTAATTTAAGCGGTGATTTTGATACTAAGGATGTAACTGAATTTTTTGCCAATAGTACTAAGTGGATAGAAGAAATATTTAATCCAGCAATTAAATCAAAAATTGATCAAGATATTGCTAATTATACTAGAAAATTAATTGATAATGATGAAATTAAAGTAGAAAAAAAATTTACCGATAAAATAGATTCATTTTACAAAAAAGTTGACAGTGCCGGTAATAAAACCTGGTCTTCTAATACTGGATCTAATTTAGATTGGCAAAAAAGCTGGGAAAAACATCAAGAAATTGAAGATAAAAACAAAAAATAATCTACTAATTTTCAATCGTTATAATCAAAAATGGCCGTTTATACAAAGTTAATTTCTGAAGACATTACTCAGTTTTTAAAAAATTATCAGATTGGAAATTTAATTTCATTTCAGGAAATTATTGATGGAATTGATAATTCAAATTTCATCATAGTTACCACTTCGGGCAAATTTATTTTAACTATTTTTGAAAGCCGAATTAAAAAAGATGAATTGCCATTTTTTATGAATTTAAAATTACATTTGGCTAAAGAGGGAATCTGTTGTCCTGAACCAATATCAAATAGTTTTGGTGCCTCAATAACTAAAATTAATGGTAAATCTGCTTCAATTGTAACCTTTTTAAGTGGATCTACTTTAAAGCCAAAAGAAGATGGTTATTATAATAATATTACTGATAAGCACTGTTTTGAGATTGGTCAAATTTTGGCCCGACTTCATTTGGCGGTCAATAGTTTTAAAGGTTCTAGAAAAAATGACTTAGGAATTTATGATTGGAGAAATTTATTCAATAAGATTTCTGTAGATATTGGAAATTATAAGAAAGATTTAGATAAAGAAATAAAATCTTATTTAGATCTTTTAGAGAAAAAATGGAGCCATGAATTACCAGGTGGTGTTATACATTCTGATTTATTTCCAGATAATGTTTTTTTCAATCAAAAGAATGAACTGAGTGGTGTGATTGATTTTTATTTTTCGGCTAATGATTTTTTTATTTATGATTTAGCAGTGGTTATTAATGCCTGGTGTTTTGATGAAAATAATGATTTTATTAAATCTAGAATGAATGCAATTTTAGGGGGATATGAAAAAATTCGTAAATTACAAAAAAATGAGGAAGAATTTCTAAAAATTGCTCTAATCGGTGCAAGTTTAAGATTTTTACTAACTAGATTTTATGACTTATTTCACAGCAAAAAAAATTCTTTAGTTAAGATTAAAAATCCAGAAGAATATTTAAAAAAAATCCGTTTTTTTATTTCAGAATTAAAAAATTCTTGACTGTCAAATTTATATAAATAAAATCCACCACTCCAAAAAACTCGCTTATGTAGAGTTAATTAATTAAATTTTTGAATATTTTAAGATGCCAACCGTAAATCAATTGGTTAGAAAGCCAAGAGTTAAACAAACTAGAAAAAACAAAGTTCCGGCTATGAAGGCTTGTCCTCAAAAAAGAGGCGTTTGTACACGTGTTTATACAACAACTCCTAAAAAACCAAACTCGGCACTTCGTAAAGTTGCTCGTATTAAATTAACTAATGGTTTTGAAGTTATTGCATATATCCCAGGTGAAGGACATAATTTACAAGAACACTCCGTGGTTACTATCCGAGGTGGAAGGGTAAAAGATTTGCCGGGTGTACGTTATCATATTGTTAGGGGTTCTCTTGATACTCAGGGTGTTAAGAATAGAAAACAGTCAAGATCTAAATACGGTGCACAAAAGCCTAAATAGAAACAATTAAAATTAAGAATTTTTAAGTAAAAACAATGAGAAGAAGAGCAGCTCCCAAAAGAAAAATCATCCCAGATGCTAAATTTGGTGAAATTATTGTCACTAGATTTGTTAATCGTTTGATGGATGATGGTAAAAAGTCAACTGTAGAAAAATCAGTTTATGAAGCTTTTGAATTAATCGAAAAAAAGCTTAAAAAAAGTGGCTTAGAAGTCTTCAAGGAAGCTATGAATAATATAACTCCAAGAATTGAAGTTAGATCAAGAAGAATTGGCGGTGCAACTTATCAAATTCCAGTTGAAGTTTCCGATAGAAGAGGTTCTGCGTTGGCTTTAAAATGGTTAAAGACCGCTATTGAAAAATCTTCCGGTAAAAATTTAGCTGAAAAAATCTTTTCTTCACTAGCTGATAGTATTGAAAACAAGGGATGGGCTGTTAAAAAAAGAGAGGAAGTATTTAAAATGGCTGAAGCTAATAAAGCCTTCGCTCACTATAGATGGTAAATCTTTTCTAAGGCTTCCAAGCAAGATTATGTTTTTTGTGTCTTAACATATTACAGCATCATTTCCAATACGGGGAATCCATATTATAAAATACCATATCGATTTCATCTATTTTGGTAAATTTTATTTCTGTTTGATATTTCAAACAAATATTTAAACCTCTTTTTTTATGAGTTTTGTAGTCATAAAAATGTAATTCCTGAATTAAATTTAGGAAATTACTATAATTAAATACTGCTTTAATATGAAAATATCTAAGTTTTTTTTATTCCTTGTATGAAGCAAATCAAATTTAATATTTTTACCAAAAAAATATCAGAAAAAATCAAAAATATTATTGATAAATTATTTTATTATGAGCTTTGGGGCGTTGGTATTGTTGAAGCTAAGATCGAAGAGTTTTTAAAAAAAGAAGACATAGCAATTAAATGGTTAAAATCAGAAAAATATAAATTTTATCAATTTTCTGCCGATCCATTTGATTTTAAATGGAATGATGGTCAACAATATATTATTTATGAAAAATTTGATTATCGCAGCAAAATTGGTGATATTGCTGTATCAAAATTAGATAATAAGTTTAATTTAATAGAAGAAAAATTGGTAATTTCCGATCAAATTCATAGTTCTTATCCTTATATTTTTTTAGATCAAAATCAGTTTTATATTTTAATTGAAAGAAACAAATCTAATTCCCTAAATTTATACAGGATGGATGCTCCTGACAAATTAATCAAAATTAAAACTTTATTAAATAATGCGCGCATAATTGATCCAACCATTATCAAACATGATAATATTTGGTGGTTATTTTTTACCTCTTATGAGGCCGGAGATGACAAATTACAAATCGCTTATAGTGATGAATTATTATTAGATTGGGAAATGCATCCACAAAATCCAGTTAAAACTAGTAATAGATCTTCCAGATCGGCTGGAACCCCTTTTTTATTTGAAGGAAATCTTTATCGTCCAGCACAAAATTGTAGCAAATATTATGGTGGATCAGTAATTATTAATAAAATAATAAAACTATCAAAAATAGAATTTGTTGAAGAAGAATTTAAAGAAATTTTACCTAGAAAATATGATGAATATAATTTGGGAATTCATACAATTAGTGCTTTTGGTGACATAACTTTGGTTGATGGCAAAAAAAGAAAATTTACTTTGTTTAAAATAATTATTTCTTTTTATAAGGGTTTTTACAAAAGACTAAAGAAGTCCAAAAATAATTTCTTGTAAACTTAGTTTTCAACTCTATAATACTCGCCTCCTTTCTTGAGTAGAAACTTAAGAATTTTTATAATCATCCAAAAACTTTATTAATTATGCCTCGCGAAATAGAAATTGAGAAATATCGTAATATTGGTATTATGGCTCACATTGATGCTGGAAAAACTACTACAACTGAAAGAATTTTATTCTATACTGGAAAGTCTCATAAGATTGGTGAAGTGCATGATGGTGCTGCTACTATGGATTGGATGGAGCAAGAACAAGAGCGTGGCATAACCATTACTTCTGCTGCTACTACCTGTTTTTGGAAAAATCATAGAATTAATATTATCGATACTCCTGGTCACGTTGATTTTACTATTGAAGTTGAAAGATCTCTTCGAGTATTGGATGGTGCAGTTGCTGTATTTGACGCTGTTGCTGGTGTAGAGCCGCAATCTGAAACTGTATGGAGACAGGCTAATAAATATCGCGTTCCCAGAATGTGCTTTGTTAACAAAATGGACAGAACTGGTGCGAATTTCTATCGTTGTGTAGAAATGATGAAGGCTAGATTGGCTGCTAAGCCACTTATTATTCAACTTCCAATCAATGAAGGTGAGGATTATGGTGGATTAATTGATCTACTTAAAATGAAAGCTGTTGTTTGGAGAGATGAAAGCATGGGTGCTGATTTCGCTTATGAAGAAATTCCTAATGATTTAAAAGCTAAGGCTGAAGAATATCGTCAATTATTGATTGAAACTGCTGTTGAGCAAGATGAACAATTAATGGAAAATTATTTAAATGATGGCGTCCCCATCACTGAAGATCAATTAAGGGCTTGTATTAGAAAAGGAACTATTAATGGTTCTTTTGTTCCGGTATTAAACGGAACTGCTTTTAAAAATAAAGGTGTCCAAACTTTACTTGATGCCGTTGTTGATTACTTACCTAGTCCAAAAGATATTGCTTTTGTTTCAGCGATCAAAGCTGATACTGATGAGCCAATTCAAATCACTTGTAATGATTCAAAATTCTCTGGTCTAGCTTTTAAGATTATGACTGATCCATTTGTTGGATCTCTTACCTTTGTGCGTATTTATGCTGGTACTTTAGAATCTGGTATGGGCGTTCTTAATACCACTAAAGGCAATAAAGAAAGAATAGGAAGAATTCTTTTAATGCATGCCAATAACAGAGAGGATATCAAAGTTGCTTATGCTGGTGATATCGTGGCTTTAGCCGGATTAAAAAGTACTACTACTGGTGATACTTTAGTTGATCCAGAAAATAAAATTGTTTTAGAAAGAATGATTTTCCCCGAGCCGGTAATTGAAGTTTCGGTTGAGCCAAAATCAACTGCTGACCAAGAAAAAATGGGCATTGCTCTTTCTCGCTTAGCTCAAGAAGATCCTTCACTTAGAATTGAATCAGATCAAGAATCAGGTCAAACTATACTTAAAGGAATGGGCGAATTGCATTTAGAAATTATTATTGATCGTATGAAGCGTGAATTTAAAGTTGATGCTAATATCGGTCAGCCAAAAGTAGCATATCGCGAAACCATTACTAAAAAAGTTGATATTGATTACACTCATAAAAAACAATCAGGCGGTTCTGGACAATTTGCGAAGGTTAAAATTACTTTTGAACCACTTCCGGCTGAGGGTACGGAAGATTATATATTTGAAAGCAAAGTAGTGGGAGGGCGTGTTCCAAAGGAATACATTCCTGGCGTTGAAAAAGGTTTGGTTTCTGCAAAAACAACTGGTTTTATTGCTGGATTTCCGGTAGTTAGATTAAAAACAGTTTTAACCGATGGGGCTTATCATGATGTAGATTCTAGTGCTTTAGCTTTTGAAATTGCTGCTCGTTCGGCATTTAGA
Organism: Rickettsia typhi; assembly: GCA_945888585.1. Lineage (GTDB taxonomy): Bacteria > Pseudomonadota > Alphaproteobacteria > Rickettsiales > UBA1997 > CAMDAI01. The sequence goes on from CAMDAI010000069.1 coordinate 6,248, forward strand.
GAGGCTATGGAAAAGGCTGGACCAATCTTGCTTGAACCGGTTATGAAAGTTGAGGTGGTTACACCTGAAGAATATATGGGTGATGTGATTGGTGATATTAACTCTAGAAGAGGTCAAATTTCTAATTTAGAAGCTAGAGATAATGTTCAGGTTATTACAGCTAAAGTTCCTCTTGCCGCAATGTTTGGTTATGTTAATAGTTTGCGTTCCTTATCTCAAGGACGTGCTCAATATGCCATGGAATTTGAATCCTATCAACCAGTTCCAAATCATGTTGCAGAAGAAATAAAAGCTAAGAAAGCTTAATGTTATTTTATTACCACAGCATTTTTTTGAATAAAATACTGTAAAACGAATTAAGATTTTTTATTTAAGATTTTTTTATAAAATCACTTGCATATTAATTGTGTTTTGTTAATAATACTGACCTCTTTTTGGATAATACTATTATAAAAGTGGCTTTAAGCCAGTAAAATAAAGAGTTAAGTTTATCTTAAATCAAG
>CAMDAI010000070.1 GCA_945888585.1 Rickettsia typhi
CTATTTGCTCCCATTAATTTAAAAGCATCCATAATTCCAATAATGGTTCCAAGAAGCCCAAGAAGTGGAGCGACGGTCACGGTAGTTTCTAAAATCCATAAATTTGAAGCTAATTCCTTTTCAATTAAAACCGCTTCATCTTTAGCCTGTGATTCAATAAACCAGATCGGCTTTTTAGAATTTTCTTCTATTCGCCTGACAAATCGAGAATAATAATTTTTTGGATCATCACTGTTTGTTATGGTTAATTTTTTATAAGTTAAAAATTTATCTACTGCTAAAATCGTAGCAATAATTCCAAGAAGCAGAATTGGATAAACCATTAATCCACCCGAATTTATAATTTCTAATATTTTCATAATTTTTGTTAAAATGATTTACTGGTAATTAAATAAAAAGTTCTTCTTGGTGCATATTGAACTGCGCTTACGCCAATTCCGCTGCCATTAGAATATTGATAGACATTGTCCAACATATTAATTATCGATAATCTCACATTTAACTTTCCAATTGCAGACAATGAGACATCGCGAGCAACACTGCCGTTAACTTGCCAATAAGATTTCATAGTGTTTTTATTATTTTCTCCAGTACTAAGACCAGATCCATAAAGAGCGTCAGCCGCGAATTTATTTCCAAATAATAGATAAGAAACACCAATTGCCGCAGTGTAATTTTGGGCATGATCCATTCTTACATAATTATTTTTAATATATTCATATTCTTCTTTATGAACAATATATTGCGCTGAATTGATATTTTTTGCATAAGCTCTTTGTGCAGCAAAATTTAAATAAGAAGCAAAATTATCTTTTTTGAAATCAATTTTAAATTCTGCGCCATAAGCTTTACCTTTTTCGTAATTAAAAGGTGAATAAAGCAGAGAATTGCCGAATTGATGCTCATCTAAAACATTTCGGATTTTTTTGTAATAACCATCTAAAGCAAAAGTTAAATTTTTAGTGGCTTTATGAGTTACACCCACGTCAAAATAATGAGTTCTTTCTGCTTTAACTTTGTCATTTTCTTCAACTTCTGAAGCATTGCTGGTTCCTTCAAAATTTGAAATTGTAGTTGGAGAAATTGCCGCAACTGAAGGAGGTGTGAAATATCTGGCATAACCAGCATGAAATTTGGTTTTTTGAGATAAATCATAAACCCCGCCTAATCTTGGACTAAATTGACTTTCATTAGCATAGGCTTTGTAAGTATCAAATCTGCCACCATAATTTAGTGTTAATTTATCAAAAGCCTTCCATTCATTTTGTAAATAAAGTGAATAAAACCTAGAATTTTTAGCACTTCTTTCATCAATTTTAATTGGGGTTGTAGAGCTTTGAATGAAATCATCATCATAACCAGTTCCTTCAAAAACATAATTAGCGCTGCTACTCGTAACCCGATCATTACTTGCATAAAAACCGCTACGCAAAGTATTAGTTTCATTTAGCTTATAACCAAAGTCACTCTGAACTCCATTAGCAAAACTTTTTCTATTAAGACCTGAAGAGATGCCACTAAAAATTAAGTTTCCAGCATAATCAGGTTTAAATTCTAATTCACTATTGCGAGTAAATAATGAAAGTTGGTAATCAACTTCATTATCTGAAATGCCTTGAATTGAAGCTACGGCAAATTGATTTTTTTCAACTTGTTTTTGGTTTAAAATTTTTGAATCAGAAGTTGCGCCGCTTAATTCAAATTTTGGTTCAAGGCCGGGATTGTTAGGAATTTCAAAACGATTAGTTGAATTAGAAATGATAAAACTTAAACGCTTAGTTGGCTCAATCATTTTAGAAAAATAACCAAAAACATTATCTTGCTTAGTGTCGTTATGGAAAGAATTTTTAGCAGCAGTGGTTGATTCAATTCCTCTAGAATTTTGCAAATAATTGGCATTTAAATAATAATCTAAACTACCGCTATTGCCACCAATTTGTTGGTTTGCACCAAATGTATCATTACCACCAATAGTAATTTCCGATCTATTTTTTTTATTAAAATGTCCTGATTTAGTTTTTATATCAACCACACCAGCCGTTCTAAGGCCATATTGAGCTGGCATTGCTCCAGTTAGAAAATCAATGGAATCGGCAAAGTGAGTATCAAAACTTTGTCCAAAACCATTAACCCCCTCAGGAAGCATTATGCCATTAATGCGATATTGTAAATTGGAGTGATCACCTCTCACGTGAAGTTGATTTTGAGAATTAATCACAACACCTGGTGCGCGTTGCAAAACCTGATTAAGAGGCGTTGCCTGACCAAGAGGAAGATCATTAATATTTTCCTGATTAAAATTAAATTGACTGCTACCAGTTTTAGGTGATAAATTATTTCTAGATTCATCCAATTTCTTACTTTGAACCAGATAATTAGGAATTTCTTCAGCTTTTAAATTAAAGCTAAAAATACTGAGCAATATTGCCCAAATAGCATGAGATATTTTCATATTTTCTTAAAAATTAATTTAGATAAATCAATTAAATCGCCAATAAACATGGGATAGGAATATCTAAATCGTCTACAAACTTGACGATTAAACATTCTAAATTTTAAGAAAAATATGGAGGAGCTCTGGAAGGATTTGAAGCTTTGAAAGCAAGAAGTTTCTGATTATTTTCAACTAAAAATATAGTTAAAATCAAAAAACATAAAAGTGAAAAACTAGCTAAATTAAATAACATTCCATTTGTAGAAAATGAAAATGCCGAACATAAAACACAATCAAGAATATTGTGTTTCTGCTCTTTTTTAGAAGATTTATCTAGGACAATTTTTTTAATAATTTTTTCATCTAATTGATGAGAAAAACCATGAACAACAGAAGTAACTTGACCAATAGCAAACAAGGCCAGAAGAGCTATAATTAAATAACGATATATTTTATTTTTGTAATTCGACATGGAGAAAATAATACTATCAAAATTAAAAAAGCCAACTGCTAATTTATGCCCTAATAATTTTTACTAGGAAAGTTATACCAAGTCTCATCTTTAGATGATGTTTGATATATTAATATTGGGTAAAAATTGCCATTTTATAGTCAGCAACAGCGCTTTGATATTTTTCAAAATTTTCGATTAAAGATGATTTTGAAGCGGCTGTATCTTGCTCTCTTAAATTAACCAAAAAAAAGTTGCTGGCACCTTGCTTAAATTTTTCTCTCTCCGAAATTTCAAGTAGTGAAGCCAGCTTTGCTTCTTCAGAAAGATTATTATGAATTTCTACTATGGAATTAATCTGAGTTTTGATTTGTTCTATTTCAGTTGTTATTTTTTCTTCACTTAGTTGTTCTTCATATTTTAAGGAAGTTAATTTTGACTGATATTCTAAGCTCTTACCCTTCGCTTCTCTTTGCTGCAACGGTAAAGAAAATTCTATTCCAGCATAGCTCTTTGCCTCTGCCCTTGATTTGGGTCCACTTCCTAAATCTTTTGATGTTGAAAAGTCAATATCTAGCTCCGGCTTAAAGAGATTTTCAGAATATTTTATCTGATTTAAGACTTCTTCTTTTTTAATTTTTATTATTTTTAATTCCGGCCGACTTACTAAAGCAACATTGATATCTGATAATAATTTTTCTGCACTTATTTCTTCAAGTATAAAATTAATTTTTGGCACTTGATGCAGTTTTGGAAGGAGTGGCTTTCCATCTTCCGATCTCCAAAATAATGAGAGATAAAGAGCGTTATTTTCAAATTCTTGTTTTGCCTTGGCCAAAGCACTTTTGCGCCTTAAAATATTTTTCTTATTTTCTACAACCAATATTTGAGCTACATCTCCTTTTCTTAACTTTTCTTCCAGCTGCGTTTGACGAGTTACTGATAATTGGTAAAGCTCTTCATAAATATGCAAAATATTTGCTGATCCAACCCATTTCCAATAAGCCTTTATGGCATCTATTTCAATTTGTCTTTTTATGATTTCTAGCTGAATTTTACTTTCTGATAAATTAAGTTTTGATAAAATTAAATTAAGCCTATTTTCATCAATTGAGCTATTTTTTAGCAGGGATACTTTTCCTCCTATCCTATATTCACCGGCTCTGTTTGTTTCCATATCTCCATCATAAACAGGAAAACTACCGAATGATTTGCGATATCCTCCATATAGTTTTGATCCCAGAAATCCTAACTCTTTTTCCAGCAAGATATCGTTGGTTTTTCCGTCATAAAAGCCCTGGATGTTATCAGTGTATTTTTGTTTTAACTTAACGTCAAAAAACCCAAGGGAGGAAAAAACTGATCCTTCAGCCGCACTTACTTTTTCATAATAAGATAAAATTTTAGGATAGTGTTGTTTTGCATTAGTTACTACCTCTTCTGGTAAAAGCTCTTTTTTGCTTTCAGCAATTGCCGGTGAAACTGCCGTAATTTGTAAAAATATTACAGCAGCAGATAATAATTTAATGCTCATGAGTTTTTTTGTGATGTTCATCTTTTGCCTCGTTAGACGGCTTTATATTGCTATCAAATTGAGGCGGAAAGCTATTAAGTTGACGCCAAAATTCATAACCAAGGCTTACATTATTTAATAAAATCCATGCCTTGGTTTTAGCTCCATGTTTTAAAAAATGCATATCTGGCCATTCTTCATTTGCCGGCTTTTTAATTATAACCCTAAATTTACCATTATCAGATATTGAAGAATCAACTGATGAAACCACCCCACCAAAAGTGCCTATTGCAATTGAAGGCCAACCGCTAAACTGAATAATGGGCCATCCCTCAAACTGAATTCTAACTTTACGACTTTCTCTTACTAAAGGTATATCATTGCCATCAATATAAACTTCCACTACCGGATCTAACAAGGTGGGAGCAAAAGCAGCAATTCTATCTCCCACTTTAACTGTTGTGGCAATATCGCCGGCAAGCACCTTCATAACTAATCCATCCTTTGGGGCATATACCAGCTGATTTTGCTGTCTTGCCAATTTTGTTTCTGCTTCCGCTAACTCAGAAGCTGCAGATTCTTCGATGGCCAGAAGTTTTTTATACTCGATTTTTGCTTCTTCAAAATCTTTGCGGGCACTAAGACCTTTATTAAAAAGCTCTTCTTGTCTTCGGTAATTTAATTTTGCTGTCTCTGAGGCAATTTTAGTAACTTGCAATTTGCGCTTTTTTGCATCTCTTTCAGATTCTATTCTCTCTAAAATAAGAGGGTCATTATCTACGATCTCAACTAACACATCTCCTTTTTTAATTACTGATCCGTCTTGTACATACCATTTTTTGATCCTGCCGCTTATGGGGGCATTTATACTCTGCATCCTGTCATTTGGATCATTTGCTATAACATGACCAAATCCTTTTGAGGTTTGCTGCCAAGGGGTAAAAACCAGTATGGTAATTGCACAAAATACAAAAATTAAAATTAGCCTTGGCAATATTTTTAACGGATTTGGAAGCGTTATATTTTTTAAGCTGGTAAATGTTTTAAAATCTTTCTCCTCAAAAGATAGGTTATAAAATTTTGATAGTTTTTCGCAAGATGCGACCAAATCATAAAAGTTTTCAAAATCACGCCCAAGTTGAGAAAAATTATAAAGAGTTGTCGATAAAATAAGCTCTGCCGCAACCAATTGTCCGATAGTGAGTTGGTTTTTAATAACCAACCAACTACCGAGGATCAGCAAGCTTACACTAGCAGTAACATAAAGTGATAAAAGCAATATAACTTGGGTAAAAAGGGGACCAAAATGCTTCTTTCTCTTTTGCAAATAATCACCGATAAGATGATTAACTTCTTTCTCGGTTTCAAGATTTACTTTATCATTATTTTCTACAATTTTCTCAAAAAAATTTACCAGCTCATATTTGGTTTTACTTTCCTGACATGCGCTAAAAACCGCTTTTTTGTAGAATTGTGACCAAATAAGCCACATCAAAATAACTAAAATAATACTAAAAAGAAAAAATATCGGGTGATAAAAACTTACCAAAACCAACCCTACAAAGCCATGAAGGATGGTTGAAAAAGTTTTGGTTAACAATTTTGGTATGGTTTTTTTAACTGTAACGGTTTCAAAAAAATGGTTTATTGTTCCATAATTCTGATGCTTTGATTTTAGCAAAAACACCGAAATCTCTGCTGCCATTCTGGCAAAAAATCTTCTTTGAAAAATTTCTGTAACAAAAAATTGAAAAGCATTAATTATTGCCCAAAATAAAAGCACTCCAAATAAAACCAACCCTAAAACTAGTGCCGGTTGCAACATTGCCGTAGAAGAAACTGAGTTAATTAAGAATTGAACCGATAGTGGAACTGCTAAAAAAAGAAGCCCTATTGCAATAGTGTATATAATACTCATCCAAAACAGAGGAGCTTCTGATTTTAAAATCTTTTTTAAAAGTGGTAAAACTTCTATATTATTTTTGTCTTTGGAAAATTGGTCTTGATCGCCCATAAGGTTTCTTGTTTAAGATTTTCCAAGAAATATAGTTTTTGTTTGATTGTTTTCAAGAAGCATTTTTACTTTTATATTACAAAACTAAAAAGATGTTTTCTTGACTTGACCAACATTATCCATCAAAGTTAATGCCCTTTTTCTTTTTTAAGTAAATAATTAAATTTTTAACGATGATTAAAATAAAAGATCTCTCAATTTCATTTAACGGCCGCACAATATTTGAAGATGTTAATGTAATTATTAATGGTGGTGACAAGGTTGGTTTTATTGGTCGCAATGGTAGTGGAAAAAGTACTTTTCTAAAATTAATGTTAGGAAAAATTGAAGCTG
>CAMDAI010000071.1 GCA_945888585.1 Rickettsia typhi
AACGCTTGTAATTTCTTACAAGAAACAAAATTATTCTGAAGAAGTGCCACCCAATTTAATTGATGAAACTGTTGGGGTAGATACGACGGAAGAAGCAGGAAAGAGACTTTTTGAAATGTTTAATGAAAAAGTTTTTGATTATCCAAAGCCAGTTTCTTTAATAAAATACTTATTGAATTTCAAAAATGAGTTAAAAAATGAAAATACAATAATTTTGGATTTTTTTGCAGGCACAGGAACAACGGCTCAAGCAGTCTTAGAACTCAACGAAGAAGATGGTGGTAATAGAAAATTTATTGTCTGCACTAATAATGAAAATCAAATTTGCGAAAAAGCTACTCTCCCAAGAATTTTTAAAATAATCAACGGCTACAAAAACCTCAAAGAAGAACAAATTGAAGGCTTAGGCAATAACCTAAAATATTTCAAAACCTCCTTCGTTAAAAACCGACCTAATAAAGACCAACTAAAAATTGAGATCACTAAACAATGCACCGAAATGCTTTGTTTGAAAGAAGGAATTTTTAACCTTAAAACCGCAACCAAAGATTATAAAATTTTTGAGCAAAATAATTGCTATATGGCGGTTTTTTATGATTTTGCCAATGCCTCGTTGGATGAGCTAAAAAAGCAAATGAATGCCCTAAAAGGTGAGAAGATTTTATATTGTTTTACCTTGCTAGAAAAGCTAGAAACAATCAATTTTAAAGGCTGGAAAGATATTAGACTTGAACCAATCCCACAAAAGATTTTAGACCTCTATTTAGAAATATTTAAAAATTAAAAAAATGATTTTAGAAGATAAAAAATATCAAGAAACCGCTATTGAAAATTTAACAAAATCAGTTGCAGATTTATTGCACAAAGAAGCCAGCAATAAAGTTTGTGTTTTTCAAAGCCCAACAGGAAGCGGCAAAACAGTGATGGTTGCCAAGTTTATTGAAGCTCTAATTGCTGAAAACCCCGATTTAGATTTTTGTTTTTTGTGGATAAGCATTGGCAAGGGTGAGCTTCACAAGCAAAGCAAAAAATCATTGGAAAAGATTTTTAATGGATCACCAAATTGTGTTTTGTTGGAGCAAGAATTTTTTGGAAGTAGAACCCACATTAAAAAAAGTGAGGTGGTGGTTGGTAATTGGGAAAAACTCCGCAATAAGGATAAAGAAACTGGCGAATGGAAAAACAAGCTAATGAAAGATGGTGAAATGGTTAGTTTTATTGAGGTTTTAGAAAAAACTAAGGAGCTTCGCAAAATCATTTTGATTATTGATGAAAGCCACTATGCCAGCGACACCCAAAGAACGGGAGAATTAAGAGAAATTGTCAATGCCGATGTTACGCTTGAAATGAGTGCTACGCCAAAGTTGCATAGTGAAAAACTTGATACTTTGAGAGCGATGGAAAGCCCAGTTAAATTTGATAATGGAAGTTCATATTTTATTTATGTAAAACCCGAAGATGTTATTGAACAGGGGATGATTAAAAAAGAAATTATTATTAATCAAGATCTTGAAAAATTGGTTGATGTTGATGACGAAAAAACCTCGCAAGATATTATTATGGAGGCGGCTTATAATAAAAGGCTGGAGCTTAAAGAGGCTTATCAAAAGGTTGGATCAGATATTAACCCGCTTTGTTTAATTCAATTGCCAAATGCAGAGGCTGGGCAAGCTAAAAAAGAAATTATTGAAGCATTTTTAGCTAATAAAGGAATAACAGAAAAAAACGGAAAATTGGCTATTTGGCTTAGTGAGGAAAAGTCCGATGGTTTAGAGCAAATTTCGGATTTTGAAAGCGAGGTTGATTTTTTGCTTTTTAAACAAGCAATTGACACGGGCTGGGATTGCCCTAGAGCTCATATTTTGGTAAAGCTTAGAGATATTCAAAGCTATACTTTTGAGGTGCAAACGGTTGGTAGAATTTTGCGAATGCCTGAGCAAATGCACTACGGGGATGAAAATTTAAACACAGGTTTTATTTTTACTAATCTTCAAAAAATTACCGTTCAAAAAGAAGACTACAACCCCAACATAATTAAGCATTTAAAAGCTACTAGAAGCAATATTTATAAACCTCTAACACTTTCATCATATTATAAAAGCCGTGTTGATTTTGGCGATCTTACCCTTAGTTTTGGCAAAACTTTAGACAAAGTCTTTTGTGAAGGCTTTGGCATTGAAATAAACCCATTAATGATTAACACAGTAGAAAATGGCGAGAAGATTAAAAAGCAAGGCTTAACATTAGATTGTGGGGCTTATAAAGAAGGTTTAATTATTGACAAAAAAATTGACGGTAAAAATTTTGATGAAATTGAAGGTGATATTATTAATGATGGTGAATTGTTGGACATTCAACTGGCGGGCAATGATTTGTTGGATAAATTCAAAGAAATAATCAAAGAAAATCTAAATGGCTTCGCTCCAAAGCGTTCTATTCCAACAGCTAGAGAAGCAATTTATTTGTGGTTTAGAAAATATTTAGGCATTGATTTTTATGATGATGGGCTAATTAAAATTCAAAATCTATTTTTGCACCCCAAAAATATTGCTAAATTTAGCCAACTTTTAAGCAAGGCAACTGGCGATTATAAGCCAATCAAAAAAGAGGAAGTAAAGGCAAAAATTGAAGAAACAATTTATGACTTCGATATTAAAAAAGAGGAGTTTTTTAATCAATATAGCGATGAAAAACTAGATTATAAACTTTGCATTTATAACCCTTGCTACTTATCAAAAGAACGATCAACACCAGAAAAAGAATTTGAAAAACATTTAGAAACCAGAATTAATCAAATTGATTGGTGGTTTAAAAATGGATCAAATAAAAAAGATTTTCTGGGTATTAAATATGAAGAAGATGATTTGCCACAAACCTTTTATCCAGACTACATAATTGCTCTAAAATCAGGCAAAATTTTTATTGGTGATACAAAGGCTGGAAGCTCTACAAAAGAAGCAAAATTGAAGGCGGAAGCATTGCAAGCCTATGTTAAAAATCAAAATGCAAAAGGCAAAAACTTGGTTGGTGGCATTATTATTCAAGACGACACGAAAAAATGGCGAGTTAGCCAGCAAGATGTTTTTAAATATGATAAAAACGATTTAAGGGATTGGATTTATTTTGATGATCTAAAATAATAAGATTAAATTTTATTTTGTATTTTTAGAACAGTAAGAAATAGGTTTGGGGGCATAAATGGGGGCAGATTATATTTTTCTAAAGTTATAAACTCTTTATTGATAAGGATTTAATCCCTATAATGTGGACTTCACCCCGCACTAATATCAACACTGTATCGGGGTATCTAAGACAAGAATTAGATTACCTGATAAACAAGGGATACTCTCTGAGTAAAGATGGAACTCAATTAATTAAAAAACCTTAAAATATGAACAAAAAACAAGAAATAATTTATAAAATCTTATCCTTACCAGAAACCTTTAAAAAATCAGATAATAATAAATCTTTTAAAGAATTATTGAACGATACAGGTTACTTTGAAATTGCTGACCAAATTCAAGAAAAAGAGCTTTTTAATGCTGTAAGGGAAAATCCAAAATTTATCACGGATTGGATTAATTGGTCTGATGATAAAAGAACTACTTCGGGATGGTTTATTAAAGAAAGTGAAAAAGGAAAATATACAGTTTCTTTCTTTCCAAAAAAAGATGAGTTAACGACCTTTAAAACTGACGATGTAAAAATAGCGTGTGCGCATTTTATACAAAGGGAAATCGAATCATTAATAGGATAAAATTTTAAAAAATGAGCAACGCAAAAGTTTTAGTAGGGGAAGAGCTTTATAAAAAAAGAGATGAATTAAAAGAAATATATGTTGATGCAGAACGTTGGGAAACTTTTTATTTAGATGAAGAAATAAGAGAAATATGGGTTAAGTATCACCCTTATGGAGAGATGCAAGCAGGAGGACCGCCAGAGTTAATAAAATATGAAGATTATATAAAAAAATTAAACAACAAATCAATAATGATGACAAAAAAATCTGAAAACAAACAGAAAAGATCAATCTTTGCCATGCTAGGCATTTTGGTTGAGTGGGTGTTTTTTGCTCTCGGAATTTTAATAATGCTGAGTGGTTTTTCAGCATTAAGTTCTGGTGCTCTAGCAAGAGGAGTGATCAATATTTTGTTTTCCTTCCCACTACTTTATCCGATCGGTAAGGTAAATTCAAAAGCTGCGAAGATAATTTTGCGTTGGTCAAAAGTTATTATCGTGTTCTTTTTTTACGGAATCCTTAAAAAATTTTAAAATATTAACAATCAAAACACTGAAAAAATTATGAAAAAACTTCTCACGGCATTACCTCTAATCCTGGCTTTATCATCTTGTCAAACTACGATAAATTCAAAGGCTGCTAAAAATGAATCCGATTCCAATGATACTTCAAAAGTTATTGTCGCTAATTATCAAGGTGGAAAAGTAACCCTTCGAGATGCCAATGAAGAAATCACTAAACTTGCTACTCAAAATGCCAAACTTAAAGGTGTAAGTTTTTATCAATTAACTGCCGATCAAAAAGAAACCATCATTAAAGAAGCTGTTTTGAAAGAAATGTCTTACAAGGAAGCCAAGAGAAGAAATCTTGATAAAGACAAAGATTATCAAGAAGCACTTAAACTCTTTGAATCCGAATTGTTAAAGCAAAAATTATTTATCGCGTTAGCCAAAAATGCCGGTGATGAAAAAAATGTCAGAAAAAATTATGATGAATTGGTGGCAAAACTTAAAGATAAAAAAGACATAAGAATCAGCTACATCACTGTTAAAACTCAAAATGAAGCCGAAGCGCTTTATCAATCTCTGTCAAAATCTCCAAATTCATTTTTTGCAGCGGCCAAGAAAAAATCTCTTGATAAAGAAGCCGGTAAAAAAGGTGGTGACCTTGGTTTTGTAATGGAAGATGCGCTTCCGGTAGAAGTTATTAAGCAAGCCAGAAGTGTAAATAAAGGCGAGATTGCCAAACCGATGAAAAATGGAGATAAATGGTTGGTAATTAAACTTGAAGACGAAAGACCGGCACAAATCACTCCTTTCGACAAATCAAAAGATGCTCTGGCACAAAATTTAGCTAAAAAAGCCATTGAAGATTTTGTCTCACAAAGCTTTGAAAAAGCTAACATCACTATGGTTGTTAAATAGTGAAAATGACTTTTAGGCAAACAAAAATTAAATCTGTAATTCTAGCTTTAAGCTTTTTTGATGCCTTATTTTCTGCAAATTTAGCGAAGGCTCAAACTGTTCCAGAACAAAATATCATCAATCAGCAAGATTGGATCGCTCGTCAACAGCAAAGCAAAGTTGAGGAAGAGAGGCGCTTGAGAGAGCAAGAAACCATCCGCAAAGAACGCAGTCGCAAGAAAAAAGAAGCCGAAGAGGAAGGTAAAAAACAAACTCCAATTTCAGGAAAGCCTGCGGAATGTTTTCCAATCAAATCGATTGCTCTGGTCGATGCCAATTCCGTTTCCAGAAGACAGAAGAAAAAACTGACTTCACCATTTATCGGCAAATGCGTTGAGGCAAAAACTCTAACCGAAATCATCACTGCGATTCAAACCTACTACAACGATGAAGGATATGTCACGGCACGAGTTCTTGTGCCAAAACAAAATATCCAAAGCGGCAATCTTGAGCTAAAAATTTTAGAAGGAAAAATTGATGAGGTGATTGTTGGCGATAACCACTTCACCGATAAGATGCAGGAATTTACCGCTTTTGGCTTAATGGAAGGTGATACGCTGAATCTTGAGGACATCAATCAAGGGCTTTATCAGATCAACCGCCTTCCTTCAAACAACGCCACAATGAAAATTGAACCAGCAGTTATCGAAGGCGAAGCAAAAGTTTATATCGCTAATCAAAAGAAATTTCCAGCTCGCGCAACAGTTGGTTATGATAATTTGGGAAATGATTTCACGGGAGTAAAAAGAACAAACTTCTCTGGTGGAATTGATAATCTGCTTTCATTGAATGACAGCATCAACCTTAGCTATTCAACCAATCTCAATGATGACAGCCAAGAAAAAGATATTAAGTCATTTACTTCCGGCATTTCGATTCCCTTTGGTTACAACACTTTTTCTTACGATTATTCAAGATCAGAATTTCGCGGCACAAATCCAGGAACTAACGGACCAATTCGTTTAACTGGTTTCTCAGAAAGAAATAACGCTACAATTGACCGCGTTCTTTTAAACAAAGGCAATTTCCGCCTCTCAACAAATGCTTCGCTCACAACCAAATCATCAGCCAGCTATTTAAATGGCGAAAAAATCGAAACTTCTGAGCGCAAATTAACCATCGGAAATGTCGGCTTTACAATTTCCAATTACTTCAAAAACGGCGTTAATCTTTATCTTAAGCCAAGTTATTCTAAAGGCTTAAAACTGCTTAACGCCAAACAAGATGGATTAAATTTAACTGCAGATACACCAAAAGCACAGTTCGATTACTTCAAACTTTACGCCTCTCTTTCTAAAAGATTCACAATTCCAAAAGCTGAAATGATCTGTCTACACTTTTCCGGACACATAAATTAAGTATATTTTAGAAATTTTCTATTCCTTTCTTCAAACTCAACTGGAGCTAAATAATTATTAGCAGAGTGGATTCTGATTCTGTTATAAAAAACTTCAATATATTCAAATATT
>CAMDAI010000072.1 GCA_945888585.1 Rickettsia typhi
CATCAATGCTGCGATCGTCAATTCCTCCACAAAGTTCGGAAAGTTTTTCTCTAGTAATAGTTTTGCCTAATTCTTTGCATAAAATTAATAAAATTCTGGCTTCAGAATCAGTTAAATGAATATATTCGCCATCTTTTTTAAGACGTAAATCATTAAAGCTAAAAGAAAAATCGCCAAAATTGCAAAGATCATCTTGAGACTTGTTATTGTTAACGCGACGCAAGATGTTATTAATTCTAAGTACTAATTCTTTTGGCTCAAAAGGTTTGGATAAATAATCATCAGCACCAATTTCTAAACCTTTGATTCTGTTATTTTGATCACCCATAGCGGTAAGCATTAAAATAGGTATTTTGGAATTTTCTCTAATTTTTTCAGCAAAATCCATACCGCTTTCTTCTGGAAGCATTACATCTAAAACTAGGAGGTCAAATTGAGTTTTACTCATTAATTCTCTGGCTTCTGTAGTATCTTTGGCCATTGAAACATTGAAGCCGCTATCATCTAAATATTTAGTTAATAATCCTCTAAGTCTAGTATCATCATCAACAACTAAGATGCGGTAAAGTTTCTCGGCCATATATTTATTTAGGGTTCTTGAATAAACTTGCAAAAATTCGGGTTGATTTTACCATTAGAAAGCATCAAATCAACCTATAAAATTTAACCTATAAATAAAAATGATTTTCTTAAAAAATCGAGCAACCATCAATATTTGTGGTTTGGAAGCAAAGTCGTTTTTGCAGGGATTAATCACCAATGATATTAATAAAATTGATTCTGGTGAAGCAATTTACTCTTTTATGCTTAGTGCTCAGGGAAGATTTTTATATGATTTTTTTATCATAAGTTATAATGGAGCAATAATTCTTGATTGCGCTTTTGAATATGTGGATGAAATCATTAAAAAACTTTCATTTTATAAGCTTAGAGCCAAAGTAGAAATTAAAAAATCTGATCTTGCAGTTGCGGCTATAATTGGTGATAAGCCGGAAAATGACAATCAAAATATTGCATGTTTTTTAGATCCTAGAAATTCAAAAATGGGTTATCGTTTAATTGGTTTAGAATCAGATTTATCAACAATAATTCAAGATAGGGAATCTTTCGATTTTTATAATTATCATCGTCTTAATCTTAAATTGGTTGACGATTCTGACTTGCTTCATGATAAATCTTTAATTTTGGAATATGGTTTTGATGATTTCAATGCCATCGATTATAAGAAAGGTTGTTATGTTGGTCAGGAGGTTACGGCAAGAACTCATTATCGTGGATTGGTCAGGAAAAAAATCTTTTTAGTTGAGATTTTAGGAGCTACAGAAATTGCTAAAGAAACCTCTATTTTCAATGGAGAAATTGAAATCGGAAAAATTTTATCTTCCGTGTTTTTTAATCAAAAATTAATTGCTTTAGCTTTAATTAAAAACATAGGTGAGGGTGATAATTCAATTAATTTGATGGATTTAAAACTAACATTACCTGAAGATTTCAACAAAAAATCTGATGATACCTTAACCGGTAATTATCAGATTTTCTTAATTAACTAATTAAAAGGTTTGTTTTTTATTATTTATTTTTGAATACTGAGATCAATTCCATTTCGATAAATTTATAGATTAATGCAAATATATTTACCAATTGCTGAAATTCCGGTTAATATTTTATTAATTCTAGTGCTTGGGCTTTTGACAGGGTTTTTGGCTGGAATGTTTGGTATTGGTGGTGGTTTTTTAGCAACCCCACTTTTGATGTTTATCGGTATTCCTCCTGCTGTTGCAGTTTCTACTTCGGCAAATCAAATCACTGCTTCTTCCGTTTCTGGATTATTAGCTCATTTAAAACGAGGTAATGTTGATATTAAAATGGGTTTAATGCTGCTCATAGGTGGCTTTGTTGGTTCTGGATTTGGAGTTTTGATTTTTAGAATTTTGCATAAAATCGGTCAAATTGACATAGTTGTGGCGCTTACCTATGTGGTATTTTTGGGATGGATCGGAAGTTTGATGTTTATTGATAGTATCAAAGTTATTGCTGGAAGAAAATACGGTATTAAATGGAAAAAAAGAAAGAAAAATAGAATAGTTAGCATTTTAAGAATGATTAATGATTTACCTTTTAAAAAACATTTTCCTAAGTCTGATGTGACTGTTAGCATAATTGTACCAATTGCTGTTGGAGTGTTTGTTGGAATTTTAGTTTCAGTAATGGGTATTGGCGGGGGATTCATTATGATTCCGGCCATGATTTATATTCTTAGAATGCCTTCTAATGTTGTGGTTGGAACCTCTTTATTTCAAATTATTTTTATTGCCGGTAACGTAACTTTCTTGCAAGCGGTTAGTAATCAAACTGTTGATGTGGTTTTAGGATTTTTAATGATTATAAGTTCGGTAATTGGGGCACAATTTGGTACCAGAGCCAGCTATAAAGTAAATCATGATAAATCCAGAATGCTGCTTTCGATAATGATTTTATTTGTTTGTTTTAAAATGATTGCAACCTTATTTGTTTATCCTGAAAGCCTTTATAATATTGAGGTAATTCGATGAGGATAATTATTATAGCTTTAATGTTATTATTTTTTGGAGCTGGAAATCTTAAAGCTAGACCGATTATTTCTGGCATTGCTACCAATCAAATTAATATTGATACTAAATTTACCGGAACTCAGATTTTATTATTTGGTGCCAAAGATGATTATGGTGATGTAGTTATTGTGGTTCGTGGTCCAGAGCAAAATTATATGGTCAGCAAAAAAGATAAATTTTTTGGAATTTGGTACAATAAGCAGCGCATGAAGATAAAAAATGCTTATGGATATTATTCTTTCTTTTCTACGACCGGAAATTCTAAAGTAAATAGTAAGGTATTTTCTGATTTTGGTATTGGTCGTAGCGCTCTTAAATTCGATATTAGTGGTGATTACGAAGATGATGTTAAAAATATTTTTCAGGCAGAATTTATCAGTAATTTAGAGTATAAAAATCTATATTCCACCAATCCTCATAAAATTGAATTTTTAGATGAAACTTTATTCAAGGTTATGATTGATTTTCCAAAAAATATTCCAAGTGGAATTTACACCGCTGAAATATATTTGATTGATGAGAATAATTTAGAAGCGTTGCAATCAATCCCAATTTATGTCAATCAAGTTGGTCTTAGTGCTGATATACATAATATGGCTTATGAACATCCGGTTTTATATGGAATAATGGCGGTGTTAATTGCTGTTACTGCTGGTTGGTTGGCTAATCTTTTCTTTAGTAGATTTTTTGGAAAGTAACTTTTAGTGTAAACTTAATTAATTAAATATGACAAATGACGCAGGAAGCTTTAGCTTTTGAGTAATTTGCATAATTTCAACTAAATAAAAATAAATTAATTATGAATAGTAATAAAACCCCAACTATTGTCGTTTGTCTTGATGCTAATAATGCTTCCAAAATGGCCCTTAGATATGCTTGTTATAAGGCCAAAAGAACTGGTTTTGCCGTTCAAGTTTTAATTGTGATTGAATCTTCATATAAGGGAATGCTTTTTGTTTCCAAAGCAATTGGTAAAGACAAAAGATCGGAAGTTGAAAGACATATAAATAAAATTATTAAAGAAATTTCAGCTGAAACTGAAATTATTCCGACAATTTCAATTAGAGAAGGTGACATAACTTCTGAAATTATTAAAGAAATTAAATCAGTACCAAATTGCACCATGTTAATTCTTGGAAAATCTAATAATTCTTTAAGTGATAACACGGTATTACCAAAATTATCTAATCAAATTGGTAATAAAATTAAAGTTCCAATTTCTATAGTTCCTGAAAGCTTGAGTAATGAATATTTAACTCAATTAGTTTAATTTTAGCATGGCGCTATTTAAATCGGTATTTACCATCTCTTTCTTTATTTCAATATCTAGAATAGTTGGATTTATCCGCGATATTTTAATTGCAAAATTTGTTGGTGTCAGTGTTTTTTCTGACGTTTTTTTTGCTGCTTTTCGTCTACCAAATTTTTTCCGTCGAATCTTTGCTGAAGGAGCTTTAAACTCTACTTTTGTTCCAATGTATATTCAAAAAACTCATGTAGAAAATAATAGAGATGGGGCAATGCTGTTTGTGCGTAATATTTTATCGCTTCTGATCTATGCAATTTCCATATTGACGATTTTAATGCAAATTTTCATGCCGTGGTTTACTAAAATGATGTTTCCTGGTTTTTTTGTTGATACTGATAAATTTTCTCTATTGGTTAGTTTATCTAGAATTACCATATTTTACTTATTATTTATCTCGATTGTTTCTTTATTTTCAGGAGTATTAAATTCTTTGGGGAAATTTGCGGTTACATCTTCTTCTTCAATTATCCTAAATCTAACCCTGATTGTTTCTTTATACATTATATCTCCTTTTGTTCCAAACTATGCTTATGCTCTTTCCTGGGGTGTTTTTGCTGCTGGATTATTACAGCTTTTGTGGGTTTGTTTCTTTTTATTTAGATCAAAAATTTTAGTTTATCCAACAATTCCAAAATTTGACAAAGATACCAGAATATTTTTTCGTAAACTTCTTCCTGGCGTGGTTGGTGCTAATGTTATGCAAATTAATCTTTTTGTTGATACTATTATTGCAAGTCTTATTCCTGGTGCGGTCTCTTATTTATACTATGCTGATCATGTTAATCAGCTTCCATTAGCTATGATTGGTATAGCCATTGGTGTGGCTCTTTTACCGGCACTTTCTAGAAAAATAAAATCAGGAGATGAGAAGGGTGCAATTGCATTACAAAATATTGCTCTGGAAATTAGTTTAATTTTAGCAATTCCAGCAGCTTTAGCATTAACCTGCATATCTCATCCGATAATTTCAGTGTTATTTGAAAGAGGTGCTTTTACAGCTGAGAATACTGCCGCTGTTTCTAATGCTTTAAAGTTTTATTCAATTGGTCTTCCAGCTTATATTATAGTTAAGGTATTGGAACCATCATTTTTTTCTCGAGGAAACACCAAAACTCCAATGAAAATTGCCATAACTTGTCTAATTAGTAATGTAATTTTAAATTTAATTTTTTTTAAACCGTTTGGATATATTGGAATTATTTTAGCTTCAGTTTTTTCTTCTTATCTTAATGTAAGCCTACTTTTATGGAATTTAATTAAAGAAAAACATTTTTATTTTGAAAAAAATTTTATTGTAAAAATTATCAAAATAGTAATTCCGGCACTCTTGATGGTTTTTGTTTTAATGGTTCTAAAAAATCATTTTAATAATACTAATAATTTAGGAAAAATAACCGAACTCACAATAATTATCAGCAGTGGATTATTGATTTATCTAGGTGCAATCTATGTTTCCGGTGCATTAGATATAGTTTTAAAAAATCTCAAACCAAAAAAATAAAATAATAATTTTTTAATTTTAAATTAAATAAATCTTTAATTAATAATTTCTCTTCCCATCAAATTTCATTGTCAAAAACGAGTTTAAGCTTTTTGAATATATAAATGGTGATCATGCTAAAGAAGCAATTATTGATTCTGTAAGAGAAATAAGAGCCGGTTCTTGTCGTTAATAAATTCCTAGATTTTTGCTTGTTTATTAAAATCTGTTTTTATAAGGATTTAATATAGTTAATAACTTAAATCAGAATATTTATGGAAATGAACTCAACAGAAACTAAGAATATTAATAAAGTTATAACAATAATCCAAAATCATCTTGAAGAGAAAAATGCAGACTTATCTCAAGATGATTTTGGATTAATCGTTACGGAATTATCAAAAAAAGAATTAAGTCATGTACCAGAAAAATCTTCTGATGTAGATGGAATTCAAATTAATTCTTTTGAATTAAACGACAGAAGTTTTTCTCTTATTAATCTAGATGCTCATTGGTTTTTATATGATAGAAATGAAAATAAAATCTATAATTCTAAGGGAAGTTTAGAAGGTAATAATGGAGATTCTGGTTCTCCTTATGACTATAAAGATAAAGTTAATCTGCTCAAAGTACGACTTAAGTTTGCATATAATATAGTAGAAGATCCAAAGGTTATTAATTTAAATCTTCAAGATAATCTTGAAGATAAAAATAAAAATGCTTGTTTATTAATTTGTTCAGAAATTGTATTACAACTTAGTAATGGCGATAATCCTGAAACTATAATACCGAATGTTTCTATTCATAATATTCTACAAAATAGAGCTGGAATAGGAAATAGGATAGAAGATAATTTTGATAAACAGACGGAAGATCGGGTGGTTATTTCAAGGAAGCCAAAAATTGATCCTAATTTTTGTGATGATTTAGTAGTAATCAATACGTCCGATTTAAGTAAAAAGAGCAATATGGCAGAAGCCCTTAGTGAATTGACTAAAAAAACTAATACCAATCTTCCTTTTGTTCCGCTGTCAACTTGTAATAGACAAGTTTATGTTTTATCTAAAAAATTGTTATTAGAAGAATTTCAATCAGAAAATAATATGTAAAAACCACTACTTGATCTGACAGACAGTGCAATTTCAAGAAGTAATTTTTCTAATGATTTTCAATTGAATTTCTAACTGAATTTTCATTATTCAAATTATCCCCTTTATTGTCAAAAAGATTTGATAGATTTTTCTCCTTGGCA
>CAMDAI010000073.1 GCA_945888585.1 Rickettsia typhi
ACATTAAAAACTAAATATTTAGGCGAACTTAGAACTCATTCAACTCATTTAAAATCAGGAAATGAAGTAATTACTGATGCTCCAATTGATAATCATGGCAGAGGCGGAGCATTTTCACCAACTGATTTAATGTGTGCTTCTCTTGCGTCTTGCATGTTTACTATTATGGGAATTGTAGCAAAAAAATTAAATGTAAATATTAATAACACTGAGTCAGAAGTAACCAAAATTATAGCAGAAAATCCAAGAAGAGTTGCAGAAATTGTAATTATCTTTAATTTTCCAAAAAATAATTTCAGCGAATCTGAAAAACAAGCTTTGAAAGATGCGGCTTATAGCTGCCCAGTAGCTTTAAGTCTTCATCCGGATTTAAAAAAATCTGTCACTTTTAATTTCTAAAAACATGGAAATCAAAAATATTACCAGTCTTTTAAAAGATACTCAGTATAAAATCAGGAACTCTTTTTTAACAGCTTGGCAAGGTAAAGAAAATTTATCAATTTTAATAAATTATTGGGGAATTCCTTCTTTATTGGCCTGCTATTTCATTGTCAACCCATCAATCAAAAAAATCAAGATTGATATAGTATCTGATATTGTATGTGCTTTAGTAGTGGCCTATTACATTTGGCATATTACTGTACTTAGAAAATGCAGTCCGAAGAAACCAAAATTAAGCAAAGAGGAAGCAAAAACATTAAAAGAAGAAAAAAGAAAAACCAGACTTAAACGTATTATTGGAAAAATTACTTTGAAAGAATCAGTAATTGAGTGGAATCCAGTTTCGGTTATGATGGCGGCAGATCTATTTGCTTTAGTTACTTTTGCCGATTATCTTTTTAATAAATAAAAATCCTAAAGAACTATATTTTTATAATTAATCTGATCATCATATTTCTTTTTAGTTAAAGCTAGAATCATTCCAAAACAAAGCGACATTGCCAACACCGAAGATCCTCCATAGCTAATAAATGGTAGTGTCATTCCCTTAGTCGGAAATAACCCGACACTAACTCCAATATTAATAATAATTTGCAAAGTAAATTGTGAAATTAAACCAACTATCGCCAAATAAGAAAACATGTCCTCTTTAGTCATGGCATTTTTTATAGCCCTTCTGATCAAAGTGAAAAAAATGACCATTATAGCTAAACAAGTAATAACTCCAAATTCTTCTGCTACAACAGCAAAAATAAAATCAGTATGAGCATCAGGAATATATTTTTTTACTAAACCATCACCTGGACCGTTTCCAAAAAATCCACCATTAACATAAGCATCAATTGATCTTTCAACTTGATAGTTTTTTTGATCTATATTTAAAAATTTATCAACCCTGTTAGCAACATGCGGCATTAATAAATAAGCACAAAAAGCTCCTAAAACACCAATCGAACTAATTACACCAATTAAAGATAATGAAAGACCAAAAATAAATAATTGTGCTAACCATAATAACACCAAAACAGTTGTCATACCAAAATCAGGCTGTAATATTAATAACAGACCGGTTATCGCAAAGAAAGCTCCGGAAACACCATATTTAACATACCATTTTCTTCCGGAAAATCTTTGTAATAGAAAGGCATTTAATACCAAAAATAATGGCTTAATAAATTCTGATGGCTGTAAAGCAAAACCCCATATACTAATCCATCTTTTAGCACCTTTAGTTTCATGGCCAAAAATTAAAACTACCACTAATAACACTAGAACTATCCCGCTTCCAATCATGGAAATTGCCTTAATCTGATCAATGTTAAAAAATGAAATTATGATTAAAACAATAATCGCCAGAGAGGAAAAAACTATTTGCTTTTTAATAAAGAAAAATTTTTCTACGCCTATTTTTTTAGCAATATATGGGCTGGAAACTGTGCTCATAATTAAGCCAAAAATAATGACACCAATTACTAGCAAAAAACTAACGCGATCAATATCCAACCACCATCTTTTAAGGAAATTTAATTTAACTCGATCAAATATATAATCGCTTGCAATGCGCCAATTTTCCATTAAATTACTCTTCTTATAATATTTTTAGCTTAAGTTATAAAGCAAAGTATAAAGCAATGGATCTTATTAAAAAACAAGAATTTACTTCCAGCTGGTTTAGAGATTTAAGGGATAAAATCTGTGCTGAATTTGAAATAATTGAGCAGGAATATAATCAAAGCAACAATAAACCAATAGCAGCTGAAGTAGATTCAAAAAATGTCAAGTTCATCAGAAAAAAATGGGACCGAGATGGTGGCGGTGAAGGTGAAATATCTGTAATGAAAGGAAATGTATTTGAAAAAGTTGGGGTAAATATTTCCACCGTTTTTGGTGAATTTTCACCAGAATTTAGAAAACAAATTCCTGGCACTGAAAATAATCCAAAATTTTGGGCTAGTGGAATTTCTTTGGTAGCTCATATGCGCTCTCCTTTAGTTCCGGCAGTTCATATGAATACCAGATTTATTTGCACTGAAAAAACCTGGTTTGGCGGTGGAGCAGATTTAAATCCAATGATTGAAATCAATGAAGATAGTAAAGATTTTCATCAAACCTTCAAAAATACCTGCGATAAATATAATCCAGAATATTATCCAAAATTTAAAAAAGAATGTGATGAATATTTCTATATCAAACATAGAAAACAATCACGCGGCATAGGTGGTGTATTTTACGATTATTTAAACAGTAATAATTTTGATAAAGATTTTGGCTTTACTCAAGATATTGGTCTGGCATTCTTAGATATTTTTCCTAAATTAGTAAGAAGAAATATGCTAACTGGGTGGAGCGAAGAGCAAAGAGAAATTCAACTTAAAAAACGCGGATTTTACACAGAATTTAATTTGATTTATGACCGCGGCACTAAATTTGGTTTAATGACTGACGGCAATGTGGAGGCAATTTTAATGTCACTTCCACCAATTGCTAAATGGGATTAGTAATTTAAATTATCAGTATCTTTGTAAAATTAACTCATCAACTTTAATAAAAATTTATGGAAAAATTAGAAAAAATCTACGAAGGAAAAGCTAAAATTCTTTATTCAACTAAAGAAAAAAATCAGCTAATTCAATATTTTAAAGATGATGCAACCGCTTTTAACAATCTTAAAAAAGATGTGATTTCAAGAAAAGGTATTTTAAATAATATCATCTCTGAATATATCATGCTGGAAATGTCCAAAAATAATATTCCAACTCATTTTATTAAAAGACTGTCTGAAAGAGAGCAGCTAATCAAAAAAGTTACTATTATTCCTCTAGAAGTAATCATAAGAAATATCGCCGCTGGAAGCATGGCTAAAAGGCTTGGAATTGAAGAAGGTTTGATTTTATCTGGACCGGTTTTTGAAATTTGCTACAAAAAAGACGAACTTGGCGATCCAATTATTAACGATGATCATGCCATTAAAGTTCTGCAATTTATAAACACAGAACAATTAAATCAGATCAAAGAATACACTTTAAAAATTAATCAAATTTTACAAAAAATCTTTAGCAACATAAATATCAAATTGGTTGATTTTAAGATCGAATTTGGCTTTGATGATCAAAATAAAATTATTCTCGCTGACGAAATCAGCCCTGATTCTTGCAGATTGTGGGATAAAGATACTAACAATAAAATGGATAAGGATCGTTTTAGACGCGATTTAGGGGGCTTAGTTGAAGCCTATGAAGAAGTGGCAACAAGACTTGGAATAAAAATTTAAAATTAAAATACAAAAACATGAGAGTTAGAATTTATATTACTTTAAAAAAAGGCGTTCTTGACACACAAGGAAAGGCTATCGAAGGATCACTGGTAAAAAATTTAGGATTTAATCAAATTTCTGGAATTAGACAAGGCAAACTAGTTGAGCTAGATATTGCTGAAACTGATCAAAATAAGTTAGAAAAAATTATTGACGAAATTTGCGATAAACTTCTAGTTAATAAAATAATGGAAAATTATTCTTTCGAGGTAATTGAATAATGAAATCAGCAGTTATTATTTTTCCCGGCTCCAATTGTGATCGTGATGCTGTTAGTGCTTTGGAAAAAATCGGAAGTAAAGTTGAAAAAATTTGGCATGCAGAAACTGCACTTCCAAAAGATCTGGATTTAATAGTTGTTCCAGGTGGATTTTCTTATGGGGATTATTTAAGAAGCGGAGCAATGGCTGCAATTTCACCAATTATGAGAGAAGTTAAAAAAGCTGGATCTAATGGAATTAATGTTCTTGGAATCTGTAATGGCTTTCAAATTTTAACTGAAGCTGAAATGCTCGAAGGAGTTTTGCTTAGAAATAAAAATATAAAATTTATCGGCAAAACCGTTAATTTAAGAGTTGAAAACAACAATACCAAATTTACTTCCGAATATAATAACAAACAAATAATTCGCATTCCAATTGCTCATATGGATGGCAATTATTTTACTGATGAAAAAACTTTAAAAAGCATTGAAGATAATGATCAAATTGCTTTTCGTTACTCAGATGAAAATGGTGAAATTAATGATAACACTAATCCTAATGGCGCAACCGCTAATATTGCCGGAATATTTAATAAAACAAAAAATATTTTAGGCATGATGCCTCATCCAGAAAGAGCTATTGATAAGGAAAATAGCTCAAATGATGGATTATTTCTTTTTAGTTCTTTGTTCAAAAATTTATAGTTCGGCCAAAATTTAAACCTTAATTTAAAACCCTATGGGCAAAAACAATAATAAAACCAGATTTATCTTTATTACAGGCGGTGTAGTTTCTTCGCTTGGAAAAGGCTTAGCATCCGCTTCTTTAGCTGCATTATTACAAGCTAGAGGGTATAGGGTTCGTCTTCGTAAATTAGATCCGTACTTAAATGTAGATCCTGGCACTATGAGTCCAACTCAGCATGGTGAAGTATTTGTTACCGAAGATGGTGCAGAAACTGATTTAGATCTAGGTCATTATGAAAGATTCACCGGTGTTGATGCTAAAAGAACTGATAATGTAACTGCCGGTCAAATCTATTTAAATTTAATTTCCAAAGAGAGGCGTGGTGATTATCTTGGCGGAACTGTTCAAGTAATTCCTCACGTTACCGATTTAATTAAAAATTTTATCTTAAATGATTTAGATGATGTTGATTTTGCTTTATGTGAAATTGGCGGAACTGTTGGCGATATTGAAGCTCTTCCCTTCTTTGAAGCAATTCGTCAATTAGGTTTTGAAATGGGCAGTAGTAGATGCGCCTTTCTACATTTAACTTTACTACCTTATATTGCCTCAGCTGATGAATTAAAAACCAAACCAACTCAACATTCCGTTAAAGAATTGCGTTCAATTGGTATTCAACCAAGCATTCTTCTGTGTCGCGCCGAAAAACCGGTGGAACAAAATCAAATCGAAAAAATTGCTATTATGTGTTCAGTTCCACCTGAATATGTAATTCCAGCACCAAATGCCAAGAGCATCTATGAAGTTCCAGAACTTTATCATAAACAAGGTTTAGATACTCAAATGTTAAAATTCTTTAACATTAAAGATAATAAAAAGCCTGATTTATCTAAGTGGAAAGACATTTGTAACTCAATAAACAACATCAAAGGTGAAGTTAATATTGCCATTGTTGGTAAATATACTGATTATAAAGATTCTTACAAATCATTGTTAGAAGCCATTGATCATGCAGCAATCTCACAGAAATATAAAGCTAATATTAAGTGGATTAATGCCAGAAATTCCAATAAAAATATCTTAGATAATTTAAAAAATATTGATGCCATTCTTGTTCCTGGTGGATTTGGGGAAGATGGAACCGAAGGCAAAATTGCCATGATCGAATATGCCAGAACCAAAAAAATTCCATATTTCGGTATTTGTTTTGGTATGCAAATGGCAGTAATTGAATATGCTCGCAATGTACTCAAAATAAAGGATTCCACTTCTAGTGAAATTTCTAAAAATGGCACTATGTTAATTGGAATGATGAATGAATGGATTGACAAAGATGGTGAAAAAATCAGCAAAAAAGCTGATTTGGGCGGCACAATGAGATTGGGCTCTTACCCTTGTAATATCAAAGCCAAAAGTTTAGCCCATCAAATTTACGGAAAAACTAAAGTTAATGAGAGACATCGTCATCGCTTTGAAGTTAATATTAACTATAAAGATAAATTAGAAAAAGCTGGATTGAATTTTTCTGGTATGTCTCCTGACGGTAAATTAACCGAAATTGTAGAAATTAAAGATCATCCATTTTTTATTGGAGTACAATTTCATCCAGAGCTTAAATCCAGACCTTTTGCACCTCACCCCATTTTTGTTTCCTTTGTCAGTAAGGCAATTAACTATGGAGCAATTAAAAGAAAAAACTCATGAATTCATTCAAAATTATCACTATCTTTTTTTTAACTCTAATAACTTGTTCTTGCGGATTTGAATCGGTTTATAATTTAGAAAATAAAATTTCCAATACAGATAATTACGAAGAAGAACTGGCAGCAATTAAAATTAAAAAAGAAAGTAAGCGTATCAATCAAGTTCTAAGAAATAATTTGGAAGATGCTCTAAACCCAGATGATATAAAAGTTGAAACTAAATATT
>CAMDAI010000074.1 GCA_945888585.1 Rickettsia typhi
GTAATAACCAAATTGTAGCAATTTATTTTTCCTATGAAGAAAAATATGAAAAAATTAGTCAATTTTTAAGGCAGGAATCAATTGATATTCCTTCTTTTGCTGCTGGAGCCACCGCCAAAGTAAAAGTTAGTTTTCCTGATTATTTAGAATCGGTAACACTTAATCCCAATATTACAAAAGGTGATAACAGCTTCACTTACAACAATATTGTTCCTGTTGGCGGAGTTAGAGAAAGAATAAAATTAACTTCAACTCAAAATGTTTGGGATGTTTCAATTAAAGTTAAGGTTGATGCCAGTAATGGTTTAAGTAATTTAACAGTGATTTTGCCACCTTATTTTCGTAATGGCGGGCAAAAGGTGGAGAATGTTCTAACAAAATCAAGCATAGAAGCTGTGGAAGAAAGCATATCGAATAATAATCATATTCTGAAATTTCAAACTGATCAAAGAGAAATAACCATTGAAAATAAAGCCAGAATTTACACTGGAAGAAATAATCGCACTCCAATTTCACGAAATTTGAATGATTACAATAAATTTAGTGCCGATGAACAATTATTGCTTTCGCCAATTTTAGAACAAATTAAACGAAATCCCAAATATGGCAATTTACCTTTTTATGTTAAAATTGGAAAATTCGTTAATGAATTTATCAAATATGATATTCGCTATATGGGAAAATTGCCGAAAATAAATGAAATCTTGAGAAATCCTGTTGGTGTTTGCACTGAATATTCAAGACTTTACAATTCTTTGGTGAGAGTTGCCGGCATTCCTTCCGTAATAATTGAAGGTGCTGCTTGTGGTGAATATGATGAGTGTCAGGGCCATTCTTGGAATATGATTTATTACAATAATGATTGGATTGAAGTTGATCCAACTTGGGATTTAATGTCTGGAGTGGTTTCATCTTCTCATGTTTATTTTAATGATAGTGATAAAGGCAATATATCAACTGAATATTTTGGCAATAGAAATAATATTAGCTCTAAAATGGATTTCTTGATGAAAAAATCTTCTTTGTAAAAACTTAAATCAAACTAAACACAAATAATAATTGATTAAAAATGGATATTAAAACAATTATAAAAATAATTTACTTATCCTTTCTATTATTTTTTACCGTCAATATTCAGCCTGTTTTTGCTAAAGAAAAGAAATTGGCTGAAAATGATGGGGTTGTAAAAAAAATAGCAGAAGATGATAAAGGCATTTTTAATTTTATTTTAGAAAATGATCTTTTTACTGGAACTGATTTGGGCTACACTAATGGTGTTCGTATTTCCTATATTTCTCCAGAAACAAATATGCCAGATTTTATCAAAAAAGCTTCATCTTATCTTCCGCTTCAAAATGAAGGTAAAAAACGTATCAGCATTGCTGCCGGACAAAGTATGTATACACCCAGTGACATTACTAAAAGCGAATTTACCCAAAATGATTTTCTCTATGCTGGATGGCTTTATGGCTCGCTGGGAATTGTTTCGGATACCGGACAAGTATTTGATAATATCGTATTAACTCTTGGAATGGTTGGCCCATCTTCGAAAGCACAACAAAGTCAGGAATATATTCATCATGTAATAGGAAGCCCTCAGCCACAAGGATGGGATCACCAACTTAAAGACGAACTGGGAATTAATTTTGCCTATGAGCGCAAATGGCGCAAACTTTTTGAAGCAGAAGCTTTTGGTACTGGCGTGGATGTCATGCCTCACATCGGTGCAAATTTAGGCAATATATCAACTAATGCTTCTGTGGGTGCAACATTTCGTTTGGGTTATGATTTACCTTCAGATTATGGCCCACCTCGTATTCGTCCTTCTCTTCCTGGATCAGATTTTTTTATTCCCTCCAAAAAAATCAGCGGTTATTTATTTTCAGTAGTTGAAATGCGGGCAGTAGGACGCAATATTTTTCTTGATGGAAACACTTTTCAAAATAGCCCGCATCTTAATAAAAGAAACATGATTGGAAGTTTACAAATCGGTTCGTCATTAACTTATAAAGATTCCAGACTTTCCTATACTCACGCTTATATTACCAAAGAATTTAAAGGACAAAAAAATGGCTCACAATTTGGAGCAATAACTTTTTCCTATCGTTTTTAGTAAAATTTATTAGAGCTTCTTAGGCTTGCAACACTTCATATAAAAGCAAATTTCATCTTGCACTTTAATTTGCCTTTATCTATAGTTGTCCTCCTTAATATTTAGATTAATTTTATTAACCTTAACCCCCGTCTCGGTTTACTTATGACCAAACAATCAATTCAAGAAAGTCAATATAACACCAACGAAAACTTTGCTGAACTTTTAGCCGAATATGAAAAAGATGGCCAAGTCTTAAAAGAAGGAAATATAGTTAAAGGCGTAATTGTTGGAATCAGCGACAAAGGTGTTGCTGTCGATATCGGAGCCAAATCAATTGGATATGTTCAATCCTTAGAATTCAAAGCTGATGGCGCTATTGAAGAAGGAGACGTTGTTGACGTTTTCTTAGAAAGACTAGAAAATAAAAGAGGTGAATTATTAATCAGCCGCGATAATGCCAGAAGATATAGCAATTGGAACTATTTAAAACAATGCTTAGAAGATAAAACCATTATCGAGGGAAGAATTCTTGGTAAAGTTAAAGGTGGTTATGCTGTTGATGTTAACACCATTACTGCTTTCTTACCTAGAAGCCAAGTTGATACCACTCTTTTAACTGATGATGCTTTCTTAATTAATAAAGTTGAAAAATTACTAGTTTTAAAAATTGATGATTTAAGAGGTAATGTCGTAGTTTCTCGTCGTGCTATTCTTGAATCACAAAGAGATAAAGAAAGAGAAAAAGTTCTTGCTAAAATCAAAGTTGGAGACACTCTTGATGGTATGGTTAAAAACATCACCGATTATGGTGCTTTCATCGACTTCGGAAGTTTCGACGGTTTATTACACTTAACTGATATTTCTTGGTGTAGAGTTCGTCACCCTTCAGAAGCTTTATCTGTTGGACAAGAAGTTAAAGTTCAAGTTATTAAATATGATGAAGAAAATAAACGCGTTTCACTCGGCATGAAACAATTGCAAGAAAATCCTTGGGAATCAATTGAAGCTAGATATCCAGTTGGCAGCATTGTTAAAGGCCATGTTACCAACATCGCCAGCTATGGTGCTTTTGTTGAAATTGAAAATGGTATTGAAGGTTTAGTTCACGTTTCTGAAATGAGCTGGTTAAAAAATAATCTTCCTCCACACAAAATTTTGGCTACCGGTCAAGAAGTTGAAGTTATGATTTTAGATATTAACGCTCAAAGTCACAGAATTTCTCTTGGTATTAAACAATGTGAGAAAAATCCTTGGCAAAGCTTCTCTGAAAAATATGCCGTTGGAGATGTTATTGAAGGAATTGTTAAAAACTCAACTGAGTTTGGATTATTCGTTGGATTTGACAGCGGAGTTGATGGTTTAGTTCACGTTTCTGATGTAAGCTGGAATGCTACCGGTAATGAAGAACTCATCAAAAAATTCAAAAAAGATGAGAAAATCAAAGTTATTGTTTTAGGCAGTAACTACGAAAAAGAAAGAATCAGTCTTGGTATTAAACAATTAGAAAATGCTAAATTTAAAGCTGAGTTGGAAAAAATTGACACTGGTTCTGTTGTTTCTTGCGTTGTAATTAATGTTAAAAAAGATTTCTTGGAAGTTGAATTAGATATCGGCTTAAAAGCAATCGTTAAAAGACTTGATTTAGGCAAAAATAAACAAGACCAAAAAACTGAAAGATTTGAAGTTGGTGACAGAATTGAAGCAAAAGTTGCTTTATTCAATAAAATCACTGGTAAAATCTTGCTTTCTATTAAAGATATGGAATCAGATGAGCAAGAAGCTTACATCTATTCTTCAAATAGCAGTGGGAGCGGCGCTACTCTTGGAAGCATCTTAGGTGATGTTTTAGAAGAATCTCGCTCTCGAATTGAAGAAAAAGAAGATAAATAACCAAAACTTACAGTAAGATGTCACTATTACCCGATAATTTTGCCGCATTATTGTATCTAAAAAATCAATGCAGGAAATGGAAAAATATAGCGTTTTTAATGCTTATTATAAGTTTCCTGCTTTTCTTTAAATTAGCCTCAAAATCTTCCGATTCAGGAGATATTGAAAATGATGCCAGCGATTATATCGCTACCATTAAAATTGATGGAATTATTTTTGATGATGATTATCGCACTAAAATTCTAAAAAAGCTTGCTACTCAAAATAATATCAAGGCCGTTATTGTAAATATTGATAGCCCGGGTGGCGGAGTAGTTGGAAGTGAAATTCTTTATAATAATTTAAGAGAAATTGCCAAACATAAACCAATTATAAGCGTAATGGGATCAATGGCAGCATCGGGTGGCTACATGGCCGCAATCGCTTCTGATTACATTATTGCCAGAAATGGTACCTTAACTGGTTCAATTGGAGTTATAATTCAAGCTAGTGAATTTACTGATTTAGCTGATAAAATCGGAGTTAAATTTTTAACTTATAAATCATCTCCACTTAAAGCTTCGCCATCTCCTTTTGAAAAAACTAATCCTAAAGTTGATCAGGTCATTAATGAATCCATTAAAGATACTTATGAATTCTTTTCAGGTTTAGTTCTGGAACGTCGCGGTGATAAATTAAATAAAAAAAATCTAGATCATATAATAGACGGTCGCATCTTTACCGGAAGACAAGCTATTAAAGCCGGTTTGATTGATGAAATTGGAGGAGAAGCAGAAGCTTTAGCTTATTTAAAAACAACAGATAAAATTGATACTGATAATATGGAAATAAAAGAAGTATCTATTAAAGAAGAAGAAAGTAAGTTTTTAGGACAACTTCTGGGAGAAAGTTCAGTTACTAAAATTCTAGGATTGCACCAAAAAAACGAACAAGTCATGGCTATTTGGAACTTAAATAACTATTCTTTTAGATAGAATTTTTTTGCTTCAATTCGATGATTTTTAATAATAAATTATTTGCTATTTAAGTTCGATTAAATATCATTTTCCAATTACTCAGCCTTGAAAACTTATTTAGTTTTCATCTATATTAATTAATAACCAATCTACTTAATTTTATGTCTAACAACAAAGAAGTTTTTGAAAAAGTTAAAAAAATTATCATCGACCATTTAGGTGTTGAAGAATCAAAAGTTGTTGAATCAGCAAACTTTATCGATGATCTTGGTGCAGATAGCTTAGATCAAGTAGAATTAGTTATGGCTTTTGAAGAAGAGTTTGGCGTTGAAATTCCAGATGAAGCTGCCGAACATATCACTAATGTTGGTAGCGCTGTAAAATATATTAGCGAAAATATATAATTCCTGATAATATTTTAGAAAATTTTAAAGCCATCTCTCGTAATTTCGAGAGATGGCTTTTTTATTGGAAATTATATGAAAATTAAACTGGAAGAATTTCCTAATTATTCTGAATTAAAAATTTTAAGTGAAGCCCTATTAAAAAATGGTGACGAACTTAGATTAGTTGGTGGCTGCGTGCGCGACTATTTAAAAAAAGAATCAATTTCAGATATTGATTTGGCTTGTAAATATTTACCAAATAAAACCATCCATATTTTAAATAAAAAAAATATCAAAGCACTTCCAACTGGTATAAAACACGGTACTATAACCGCCATAATTAACGGAAAGAATTTTGAAATAACCACTCTTAGAATTGATAAAAATACTGATGGGCGTCATGCTGAAGTAGAATTTACTGATGATTTTTTACTTGATGCCAAAAGACGTGACTTTACGATTAACGCTATGTCCATTGATTTTAGCGGCAAGCTTTATGATTATTTTAATGGAAAAAAAGATTTAGAAAATTCTGAAGTAAAATTTATTGGCGATGTCCAAACCAGAATTAATGAAGACTATCTTCGCATTTTAAGATTTTTTCGCTTTTCTTGTTATTATGCTAAAAACCTTGATAGTGAAGGATTGAATTCCTGTGTAGAATTAAAAGATCAATTAACTAATTTATCTTCTGAGAGAATTAAAAATGAATTGATAAAAATTCTTCATTGTAATCACAGAAATAATTTGAGTTTAGTTCTAAATGAAATGTTAAAAAATGGCATTTTAAAAATAATTTTTAGACAACAAAATGATGACTTAGCTCTTTTTGAAAATTTACTACTCTTTGAAGAAAAATTAAAAGAAAACAGCAACTATTTATTACGCTTTGCTGCCATAATCTATAATCAGGATAATTGGCTAAAAATTGCTCAACACTTACGTTTTTCCAATCAAGAAATTAATTATCTTAAAGCCATTTTAAAACCAGATTTTATTATTAATCCAGAAGTTACACAAAATGATCTAGACGAGATTATGTTTGATTATAACAGAAAAATTATCATCGATAATCTGATATTTTATCTTGTTAAAAATAAAATTGATGATCAGAAAATTGCTAAATTTTTCTCTTTGAGAAATTTGATTTTAACCAGAGAACTAAATAAATTCCCACTTAATGGTAATGATTTATTAGC
>CAMDAI010000075.1 GCA_945888585.1 Rickettsia typhi
TTGGCTCAATTCTTTGGATTTTAATTCTAAAATCAGGAATTCATGCTACAATTGCTGGAGTTTTATTAGCTTTTTTTATTCCGGTTCATAATAGAAAAATGGGAATTTCTCCTATGCAAAAATTAGAAGCTTATCTGCATCGTCCGGTAAATTATTTAATTTTGCCGCTTTTTGCTTTTGCCAATTCAGGAATTGTTTTTTCTGATTTTTCCGGAGAAATTTTTTATGATCCGATATTTATAGGTATAGTTCTTGGCTTGTTTTTTGGTAAGCAATTAGGAATTACGCTAATGATATTTATATTGGTAAAATTGAAAATTGTTAAATTTTTTAAGAATATTAGCTGGATGGAATTTTATGGGATTTCAATTATTGCCGGAGTTGGTTTTACCATGAGTTTATTTATTGGTGGATTAGCTTTTGATATTGACTCTTCCATGACTAATAAGGTGGCAGCTGCAGTTATTACAGGATCATTGCTTTCAATTATATTTGGAATTTTAGTCATATCTTTTGCTATAAAACGCAAACATCATCTTATCCCTTCTTAGTTCTGGTTTGATTTAATATTCACTTCCTTAACTAACAAAATTAATCATTATCATTGTGTTTTCCTTCTGCAAGCAGTCAAAACAAGGTTTTTGTTGTATCAAATATCGTTGAAGATGAGATTTGGCTTTGTGTCTCGATGTTTAGTCATTGATATAAATCTTCCAACTTTACCGCTTGACTTTCCCATTTTTTCACATACCCTCCCATTATAAACCATAAAAAACCATAAATTTCCATAAAATACCAGTCAAATAAGATATAAAAATGGCATTATTTTTATCAACATTCATCAACAAAATAGACAGCAAAGGTAGAATTTCGGTGCCAGCTCAATTTCGCATGGCTCTATCTAATGCAGCCCTTCTTGGTACTGAATTTGCTGGTGTGGTAATCTATGAATCGTTTGTGAATAGCTGTATTGAAGGATGTGATATTGGAAGAATTAAGCGTTTAAGTGATTCAATTGATGAATTAGATCCTTTTTCAGAAAGTCGTGATGCTTTTGCTACTACCATTTTAGGTGGTGCTGTGCAATTGGCTTTTGATAGTGATGGGAGAGTTATTTTGCCAGCAAATTTAATTGCAGTGGCTGATTTAAAAGATAAGGCAGTATTTGTAGGAAAGGGTGCCACTTTTGAAATTTGGCAACCGGAGAGATTTGAAGAATATGCTAAAAAGGCTAAAGAAAATGCCAAGAATAATCGCAATTTGTTGCGTTTGTCTAAAGTAAAAATTGAGGCAAAAACCGAATAAAAGGAGGAGGGTAGAAAGAACGAAAATGGTTTTATTTTAAACATTCTGGGAGGTTTTTTAAAATAAAATTACCGTTTTTTCTATCCCGTTTTAAATGACATCAGAGGATAATTACAAATTCCATAAACCAGTTTTATTAAAAGAAATGCTGGAAAATTTGAGTCCTAAAAATGGTGAAATTTATATCGATGGTACTTTTGGTGCTGGTGGATATAGCGCCGCAATTCTTGATAGTGCTGATTGCAAGGTTTATGCTTTTGATCGTGATCAAACTGTAGATAAATTTGTTAGGCCTTTAAAAAAACGCTTTTTAGATAATTTTATTTTTATCAATAGTCCATTTTCCAAGATAAGAGAAAAAATGGCGGAATTGGGAATTGCCAAAGTTGATGGAATTGTTTTGGATTTAGGAGTTTCTTCAATGCAGTTTGATGAGGAAGAGCGTGGGTTTTCTTTTAATTCCAATCATAAACTCGATATGAGAATGGATACAAGTCAAGGAATTAGTGCATTTGAAATTGTAAATCAAATGTCCGAACTAGAATTAAAAGAAATTATTAAGAATTTTGGTGAAGAAAAACGTTTTTCACAAATTGCTAAAAAAATTGTGATAGCTAGGCAGAAGAAAGAAATTACCACTGCTCTTGAGTTAGCAGATATTGTTAGATCAGTTTATGGTCATAAAAAAACCGGAAAGATTGATCCGGCTACTAAAACTTTTCAGGCAATTAGAATTGCTGTGAATGATGAATTGCAAGAATTAAGAACTGCTCTAATGAGCGCCAAAGCACTTCTAAGTAAAAATGGAAGATTAGTTGTGGTGTCATTTCACTCTTTAGAGGATTCTTATGTTAAAAGTTTTTTAAGAGCCGAGAGTGGTTATAATAGCAATTTATCGCGTTATAACCCCCTTCTTTTTCTTGAAGAACAAAAGAAAGAAGCAAGCGATTTTATTTTAAAACATAGCGGTACAATTAAGCCGAGTGATGAAGAATTAGAGAATAATGTTAGGTCAAGATCAGCCAGGTTAAGGGCTGCAATTAAAGTAAATTAGTTATCTTGATGTTTAGAAATTTATTAAGCAATTTCGAAATTAAAAGTTTGTAGAAGTTTAAAATTATCAATTTCTGGGGGGAAATATGAAAAATAAAAATAATATAAAATTAAATACTGCAGCCGCCTATTATGTAAGTAATATCACTATGGCTTTATTGGTTATTATGAGTATTTGTCTAATGTTTTACATTCAGTTTAAAGTTGATAATATTCAAGATATAGTAAATGAAGTTGATAATAAAATAGTAGCTTATGAAGATGAGATTGGGGTTTTGGAAGTTGAGTGGGTTTATTTAACTAGACCTGAGAGACTTAGAATTTTATCTCAAAAATATTTGGGAAATAACAATGATTATATAGCTTCAAATCAAGTTAAGGATGTAACTAAATTGGAAAAATATTCTTTATCTAAGTTAGAAGAATATGAAAATAAACAATTAGCTATGAGTCAATAAAATTTTCTTTAAATGAGATTTGATATGCTGAAAATCCTTGATTTTCAACCGCTTGCAAAGCGAAGGCGTCATGGGAAATGATATTATTTAAAATTTAATTTTGCTGAATCAAATGTTGGATCAAGATAATAAAATAATTGGTGCCGCTATTACCAAAAGAAATCAAATCCGTTTTGATCTTGAAATTATTGCCAATTTAATTGAACCAGATTCTAAAGTTCTTGATATTGGTTGTGGCAATGGAGAATTGTTAAAACATTTAAAAGATAAAAAGGCAGTTGACGCCCGTGGTTTAGAACTTTCTTCGATTTATGTAAGTGAGTCAGTAAGAAAGGGTATATCAGTAATTCAAGGAAATGCTGAAGATGACTTAATCTATTATCCTGATGATAGTTTTGATTATGCAATCCTAAGCCAAACTATTCAAGCAATGCATGATCCTAGAAAAATTATGGAACAAATGTTACGAATTGCCAGATTTGCCATTATTTCCTTACCTAATTTTGCTTATATTAAAAATCGTTTATATCTTACTTTTAAAGGTGAAATGCCGGTTAGTAAAACCATTCCTTATCAATGGTATGATACGCCCAATATTCATTTTTGTTCAATTAGAGATTTTGAAAAATTATGTATTCAAATGGGTTTTGATATCCAAAAAAGAATTTATCTAACCAATAAACGTCTTTTATCGGGATGGTGTGGAACCAGAATGTGGGCCAATTGTTTTGCTGAATATGGTATATTTTTGATCACCAAAGATAAGTTTTCTGGTATTTCTGAAGGAAAATTTGTTTTTGATAATAAAAAAACACCTTTGTTAGTTGCATCATCAGCTAATGCTGGCCTAGCTTCCTCCGGTAAATGATATTCTAATTTTTCTCTAATATTGTTTACTTATGTGATTTATTAGAATTTATGACAATTCTGGACAATTCAAAATCACCACAATATATTGCGAATCAATGATTAGCTAACAAAGTGAAGATTAAATGATTAGATTATGTTTTTTGCTGTCCTTGTTATTTGCAATAAATCCATGTTTTGGAAATGATTCTAATCAATCTTTTGATCAAAAAAGAAGTAAGTCTGGTCTCTCTGATTTTACCAACGTAAATCCTGAAACATCTATCAGGTATGTCCTAAAGAATAAACATAGCAAAGCTGATATTGATGAAAAAATATCCAAATCTGTTGCTTATAGTGATGATGAGGATGAATATTCTGGTCATTATAAAATAGGGCAACCTTATGAAATTAAGGGTGTAACTTACTACCCACAGGAATATGAAAATTATGAAGAGGTTGGACAGGCTTCATGGTATGGTGGCAATTTTCACGGGAAAGTCACTGCCAATGGTGAGATCTATAATATGAAAGATATGACGGCAGCCCATCGAACTCTACCTTTACCTTCTATGGTAAGAGTTACTAATCTGGATAATGGTAAAAGTGTTGTAGTTAGAATTAATGATCGAGGTCCTTTTTCCAGCAAAAGAATAATTGATCTTTCTGAATCAGTTGCTGATGAGTTAGATTTTAAGAATAATGGTATTGCTAATGTTAAAGTGCAATTTCTTGGAGATGAAACTAAAACCTTATTAAGTAAGTTAAATTTAAAATCTTGTCATAAACAAGATAAGTGTTAATGGTTAGGTTTTAAGTTTTGTCAACTTGATTTGACTCAAAATTGAAGCAATAAACTTCATTTAAGAAAAAATTTTGCAAAATCTAAAAATAAAAATATAATCTCAGGCTTTGTGGAATAAACATAAGATAATTTTAGTGATGAGTAATTATAAAAATAAAACGATCAATCATAAGAAAATTAAATTAGAAACTAAAATGATACGTGGTGGCACGCTTAGATCTAATTTTGGTGAAACAAGTGAGGCGATTTTTCTTAATTCTGGTTTTTGTTATAATTCTGCTGAAATAGCCGAGAGTAGATTCAATGGAGAAGAACCTGGTTTTGTCTATTCAAGATATTTAAACCCAACTTTAAAAATATTAGAAGATCGTTTAGCTCTATTAGAAGACGCACCTGCAGCTTGTGTTATGGCAAGTGGTATGGCTGCAGTTTTTGCATCAATTATGTGTCAAATTAAAGCTGGTGATCATTTTATTGCCTCAAAAGTTTTATTTGGTTCTTGTTATCATATTGCTACTAAAATTTTACCTAATTATGGTATTGAGGTTTCTTTAGTTGATGGTACTGACCTTGATGCTTGGAAAAAAGCTTTTCGTAAAAATACTAAAGTAGTTTTTATTGAAACCCCTGCTAATCCAAATCTAGAAATTGTTGATATTAAGGCAATTGCTGCTTTATGTAAAAAACATAAAGCTCAATTAATTGTAGATAATATTTTTGCTTCGCCTTATGTACAAAAACCTTTTGAGCTTGGTGCGGATATAGTGGTTTACTCTACTACCAAACACATGGATGGACAGGGCAGAACTTTGGGAGGATGCGTTTTGGGAAGTGAAGAGTTTATCAAAGATATTTTATTACCATTTCATAGACATACTGGTCCAGCTCTTAGTCCATTCAATGCCTGGATAATTTTAAAAAGTTTGGAAACTTTTAGCTTAAGGATTGAGCGTCATTGTCAAAATGCTGAAAAGATTGCTAAATTTTTAGAATCACATAAAAAAATTAAAAAAGTTTTATATCCATCTCTATCTTCCCATCCCCAGCATAAGATTGCTATGAAGCAAATGAAAAATGGTGGTCCTATGGTTTCTTTTGAAGTTAATGGAAGTAAAAAGGATGCTTTTGCTTTTATGAATAGGTTATCTATCATTGATATATCAAATAATTTAGGTGATGCTAAATCTTTAATTACTCATCCGGCCACTACAACTCATTCCAATATGGCAAAAGAAGAACAGGAAAAAATTGGCATTACTAAAACCATGTGTCGTTTATCTGTTGGATTGGAAAATGTTGATGATCTGATTCAAGATTTAAATAATGCATTATCATAATTTTGATTTTTAATAACTAGATAGGGGGTTTTTTGTCATCTCGTAGGAATATATTAATTGTTGATGATGAACCGCTTCAAACCAAGATTTTTGAAAAGTTTATCGGTGATATGGATCACAATATTATTGCTGTTGATAGCGGTAAGAAGGTTCTTGATTTTTTTCTTAAGAAAAAACTAGTCAGAGATAATTTAGCAGTTCATGATATTGACGTAATGTTGCTTGATCTTTCAATGCCGGAAATTGATGGTTTAACTTTACTTAAAGAAATTGTGCCATTCAAAGGTGACCTGCAAGTTATTGTACTAACTGCTACTAATAATATTTCTATGGCGGTTGCTGCTATTAGTCTAGGTGCGATTGACTACATTGTTAAGGGTGAAAAAGATGTTTATGCCAGAGTTATCACTTCTATTAATAACGCCATTGAAAAAAGAAATTTAAAATATCAACTTTCTACCATGGAAAGACATGGGAAAGATCAAGTTTCCTTTACTGATATAATTGGTAAAAGTGATCCGATAATGTTGGCATTAGCATTAGCAAAGAAAATTGCCAATTCATCTATTTCAGTTCTGATTGAAGGCCCAAATGGAGTTGGTAAAGAATTATTAGCTAG
>CAMDAI010000076.1 GCA_945888585.1 Rickettsia typhi
CATCCAGCTTATAATCATGAAATATTTTCAACAATTAAAGAAATTACTGAAAAAGAAGGTATAAATACTAGGCAATTTTTAATTCAACGGGATAATTATCTAAGAAGAACTTCTGAGACTATATTGTCGGTAAATAAAACTTTAGAAGCGGCAACAAAAGAAGGTGATTCAAAAACAGTATCAGAAACAGCTCTAAATCTTTATCAAGAAGGTGGTTCTGGAGATCCAAAAAGAGTTCATTACGAATTAATGTTAAATAGTTATAATAAATTCGGTGGAAAAATTTTTGGAGTGCCAGATGTAAAAAGATTTAAAGATCTCGACAAATCGTCTGTGATTCTTGAAGAAACTCATCAATTTCATAAAACTTTAAAGAGAATCTATAAATTGTCTTATCCGGGAATTATAGGGGCTCTATTTGCTAGAGAGATGGTAGCTGATGATATGTTAGAAGGATTTAGAGAGGCAATATTTGAGCCATATAAAAATTATTTCAATAAGGATGAGTATGGGGAAATAATGGAATATTTCAAAGAGCATCGAGATGAAGATAGAGATGGTGGTAAAGTTGAACAATTGCATGGTGAAATGGCAAAAAATTCTGCTTATCGTGCTAGTTCAATGAATAAAGAAAAATTAAAAGAGATGCGTGGTGGTGGGATATTATTTCTGGATGTTCAGGCAAAATTGTGGGATGGTATGCTAAAGGCTATTGTAGAAGCAGAAAAATATGGAGTTAAAATTCCACCTAAGCAAGTGATTAAAGAATTATCAGATAATGATAAAATCCCCAGTAATTCTATGGTACCATCTAAAGCGCAATCTCTAAAAAAAGAAGAAAAAGAATTGGTTAAATTGAATTAATCCTTTGGGCTAATATCTAAAATTGGTGCGACATTTTTAATTATTTTTCCGGCAATAGGGGCAGCTACCATTCCACCAGTGTTAAAGATGTGATTGGGGCGATCAATTGCTATTAATAATAAATATTTTGGTTCTGTAATTGGAAAGGCAGCAACAAAAGAAGCCATGGTAGAATTTTTGTTATAAGTGCCGAATTCCGCTCTTTCAGCGGTTCCGGTTTTTCCGCCAACTTCATATCCTTCAACATTAGCATATTTTCCAGTTCCTTCTACTGCAACTTTACGCAACATTAATCTCATGAGTTTTGAAGTTGATTCTTTGATGATTTTTTTGCCATCAGGTTTTTCGTTTAGTTTAATGAAAGATGGTTGGTAAAAAGTTCCGCCATTAACAATAGCAGAAGTGGCAGTAGCTACATGAAGTGGAGTTACGGCAATACCATGACCATAAGAAATGGTGAACAAATTTATTTCACGCCATTTTTTAGGATAAATTGGGCGACCTAAAGCCGGAAAATCAGTATCAAGACGATCCAGCAAATTAATTTTCTTTAAAAATTCCCGCTGAGTTTCTTCGCCAATTTTTTTAGCAATTTGTACAGTTCCAATATTAGAAGAGCGCGCAAAAAT
This sequence comes from Rickettsia typhi, assembly GCA_945888585.1. GTDB lineage: Bacteria > Pseudomonadota > Alphaproteobacteria > Rickettsiales > UBA1997 > CAMDAI01. The sequence goes on from CAMDAI010000076.1 coordinate 1,494, forward strand.
TTCGGCTACTGTCATTTCATCTTTTTCATGATGATCGTCATTAATGGTAAATCGACCATGTTTTATCGGATCTTTTACATTAATAATGTCATCTATTTTTACTAAATTATATTCAAAAGCAATTGTGTTAGTAAAAATTTTAAGAATAGAGCCAAGCTCATAAACACCATAAGTAGCGCGGTTAAATCTTTCATTACTGTTAGCATCGATCTGCTTATTTGGATCAAAATTTGGAAGGCTGGAAATTGCCATGATTTCTCCATTAGTAACATCCATAATAATTCCTGCCGCACCTATTGCCCCGTATTTAATAATTCCTTGATTTAATTCATCTTCCAAAACATCTTGAACTCGAACATCCATGGCTAATTGTAAATTTTCTTTTCCTTTTTTTAAAATGTCATTATAGCTCATTTCAACGCCAGCTAGGCCATTGCGATCAAGATCGGTATATCCAACTATATGACTAAGAATTGATTTTTGTGGATATACTCTGACCAGATCATCTTCAAAAAGTAGACCAGCAATTTTCAAATTATGGATAATATCTTGCTGATGAGGAGTTATGTTTCTTTTAATTAAAATCCAGCCACGATTTTCTTTTTTAGAAATTTTTTGAAGAATATCCTTATAATCAAGGCCGGGAAGGGCTTCAGATAATTTACTGGCAACTAGTTTTGGATCGCGAACTAGATTATTGCTGATATAGAGTGATTTTGTTTTTAAATCAGTTGCAACAATGATACCATTTCGGTCAATAATATCAGATCTTTTGATTATTTTACCTGGGTCGTAAAGTCTATTGACTACAATTTTATCTCCGGCAGCAGCAACAAAAATTATGCGGATAGAAATTACAAAGAACAAAAAAGCAATTGAAAAATAAATAAAAGCTAAACGTCCTTTTTGTAATTGTTGTTCGTCAATCATTTTTATAATTTTTGGTTTAAATATTGGATAATATCATAATAAACCACTGAAGCCAAATTTGTTGCGAACTCAACAGGAACAGCATTTCCAACCATTTTGTATCCATCAGTAATATTTTTATATTTAAAAATAAAATCATCTGGAAAAGTTTGAATTCTGGCGCATTCGCGAACTGTTAATCTTCTGTATAAATCTTCTTTTCCTGCCACAAAAATTCTTTTATTTTGTTCTACAAATTCCATTTTTGGAGCCTGAGGGTGAAGTGGTGCATGTCTGCCCCCGGCCTGAATTGTAAACGATGGTTCATCCCAAGAACGAACACGGTTTCTTGACATAAAAATTGTTGAAAACCCGCCATTCATATATTCATGATTTGGATATTCCAAATCATGAATATTATTTGCATAATTTTTATCTTTTGCAGGTTTTGCAAGTCTTAAATCCCCAATTGCATTTTTTAAAGTGAGTTTTGGAATTATTGGCTTTGGAGGCATAAAACTTTTACCCATTTTTTTATGATAACCAACAATAATAACTCTTTTTCTATCCTGCGGAACATTGTAATCATTGGCGTTGAGTAGGTAATATGAAACATTGTAATTTAGTGATCTAAACTCATTTAATATTTTTTCAAATGCCGCTTTGTGTCTTGGCAATAATATTCCTGAAACATTTTCAGCTAAAAAAAACAATGGTTCTTTTTCTTTTAAAATACGAATATATTCAAAAAATAACTGCCCTCTTTTGTCATCTATTCCTCTTCCAGCTCCTGCTTCACTCCAGCTTTGACAGGGTGGTCCACCAACAATTCCCGCAACAGCAGGAACATCTTTTGCCAAAACCTTAACAATGCTTCTTCTATCAACTTTGGTATTTGGAAAATTACTTTCCAAAGTTTCCCAAATTGTTTGGTCATATTCATTCGCCCAAACAACATCAAATCCAGCCTTTTTAAAACCAAGGTCTAGCCCTCCTGCACCACTAAAAAAAGAAGCTATTTTAATTTTATTTGGCATAGCTAATTAATTTTGTATCTAGCAATAAAGCTGGATTATTTGGAGATTTAATTTTTATGTTGGAAATTTTTAAATAATCACTTTGTAAAGATTCAAGATTGTTGCGATCAATTTGGGGGAAAGATAAATATTTTTCTTCAAGAATTATTGTGTTTACGCAGAGATTTTTTTCATTCGAAATCGAGATAAAATTCTTAAAAACTTTCATTGGATTCTCAATATGCCACATGCCACGAACCCTTAAATCAGTTATTCCAAGTGGATCAACTTTTCTAACTTTAGCAAGTTCGTTGGTTTCAATAAATTCAACATCTGGAATTTGTGCAATGCCGCTAGAAATTTTATCAGCAATTCTAGTGTAAATTTCTCTTTTTGCTGCATAGCAATCGCCATAAATAAAACAAATAGATTTTATTTTCTGGGTATTTTTTGGAGAAACGCCAACAACATAAATGATGTCTTTTTGTTGCCATTTTTCTGTTTCAGAGTTTCTGCATTCGTTGGTTATTCTTGAATCATCAGAGTGCAATTTGTCTTTTGGATAGGAACTATTTAATGCAAGTGCAGAAGTAAAACTTTCAATTTTTTTAATCTCAATGGCATCTCCACCTCTAATTATGGCATCTGGCGGGTTATTTTGATTTCCAAGATAAGAAAAGTATTTGCTATAAATTTCATCTTTTTTTTGAGGATCTTTTTCAATAAAAGAATCGCAAAAAACATCTTTAACATATCTTTCTAAAGCATCTCCAAGGCTGTTAGCATGGTTAGAACCTTTATGATTTGATACTAATTCATTGATGGGATTTTGAATTATATTTTTAAGTGCAATGAGTAAGTTTGTCATAGTTAAGTTTTTGTTATGTAATTTTATTATAAATCTCCCCACCGTTTTTCTTAAATTTTTTGCTCATCTCATCCATTCCTTGATTTGCTTCCCGCTCTTTTTGTGCGTAATCACGAACATCTTGACTGATTTTCATTGAGCAGAATTTTGGTCCGCACATTGAGCAGAAATGTGCTATTTTAGCACCTTCTGCCGGAAGAGTTTCGTCGTGATAAGATTTAGCAGTTTCTGGATCAAGTGATAAATTAAATTGATCTTCCCATCTGAATTCAAAACGCGCTTTAGATAATTCATTGTCCCAAGCCTGAGCCGAAGGAATTCCTTTGGCTAAATCAGCAGCGTGAGCAGCAATTTTATAAGCAATAACTCCCGCCTTTACATCATCACGATTAGGAAGGCCTAAATGTTCTTTAGGAGTTACATAACATAACATTGCAGTTCCAAACCAACCGATCATAGCTGCGCCAATTGCAGAAGTGATATGATCATAGCCAGGAGCAATATCGGTGGTAAGCGGTCCCAAAGTGTAGAAAGGTGCTTCATGGCAAATCTTTAATTGCTTATCCATATTTTCCTTGATCAAATGCATCGGAACATGTCCGGGGCCTTCAATCATAACTTGACAATCATGCTTCCAGGCAATTTTGGTTAATTCACCTAAAGTTTCCAATTCGCCAAATTGAGCGTCATCATTAGCATCAGCAATTGAACCAGGACGTAAACCATCTCCCAGTGAAAATGCAACATCATATTTATTCATGATTTCACAGATTTCTTCAAAATGAGTGTATAGGAAATTTTCCTTGTGATGAGATAAACACCATTTAGCCATGATTGATCCACCACGGCTTACAATGCCAGTTACACGATTGGCGGTTAGCGGAACATAGCGCAATAAAACTCCAGCGTGAATAGTGAAATAGTCAACACCCTGTTCGGCTTGTTCAATTAAAGTATCACGAAAAACTTCCCAGGTTAAATCTTCGGCAACTCCGCCAACTTTTTCCAAAGCTTGATAAATTGGAACGGTTCCCACTGGAACTGGGCAGTTTCTGATTATCCATTCGCGAATATTATGAATATTTTTACCGGTAGATAAATCCATTAAAGTGTCACCACCAAATCTGGTTGACCAAATCATTTTTTCAACTTCATCTTCAACGCTGGAAAATATAGCAGAGTTACCAATATTAGTGTTGATTTTAACTAAAAAATTACGGCCAATAATCATTGGCTCGCTTTCTGGATGATTGATATTGTTTGGAATAATGGCGCGCCCTAAAGCAATTTCACTACGTACAAATTCAGGAGTAATAAATTCAGGAATTTTAGCACCAAAAGATTCACCTTGATGCATGCGTCCATTTTTAATGGAATCGGCTAGGCTTTTTCTGCCGATATTTTCGCGAATAGCAACATATTCCATTTCTTTAGTAATAATTCCGGCTCTGGCATAAGCCATTTGAGTTGGTTTTTTAGCGGTTTTAGCAATTAGTGGTTGCCAATTTTTTAAATCAAATTCAGGTACTGGAGATTTAGCAACAATTTTATTTAAAATGCCGTTATCTTCCGGTTTTACGGTTCGGCCCTGATATTTTTCTACGTCACCACGCCCTAAAATCCAGGATTCACGCAATTTTGGCAAGCCGGAATTCAGATCAACTTTTTTACATAAGGTATCATCACCATAAATTCCGGAAGTATCATAAACATTAAAATGTTTAGTTTCGGAAGTGTTGGTAAGAGAAATTTGGCGCATTGCTACTTTAACGTCATAAAATCTATCACTTTCAATATAGATTTTTTTTGAAGATGGTAGAGAGCCGGTAGTGATTTTTTTGCTGTTTAACATTTTCTTTAAACAAAGAGTGCTGATAATATTTTTAATCACGCCTACGCTGTGCGTGCGGTCTAGCATAACTAATTCCTGGATGGAAAATTGTATTTTAAATAAAATAATTTAGCAATTATTGTGGCAATTAAAAAACAAACCATCATAGAAATTACAGTATCGCTTAAGAAATGAGCGCCTTTAGCCATCTGGTAAAATCCCAGAATCCAACCTAAAATTGTGGAAAAAAATAA
>CAMDAI010000077.1 GCA_945888585.1 Rickettsia typhi
AATTTATCTTCTTCTGATAATTCATCCATACCAAGAATGGCAATAATATCTTGAAGAGATTTGTAAGCCTGTAAGATTTTTTGAACTTCTCTAGCTACATTATAATGATCATTTCCAACAATTCTTGGATCAAGAATTCTTGAAGTTGAGTCAAGAGGATCTACTGCCGGATAAATACCAATTTCTGCAATTTGACGGGAAAGTACAGTAGTGGCATCCAAGTGAGCAAATGAAGCTGCAGGAGCTGGATCTGTTAAGTCATCAGCTGGCACATAAATTGCTTGCACGGAAGTAATTGAACCTTTTTTGGTAGAGGTAATTCTTTCTTGCATTGCACCCATATCAGTTGCAAGGGTAGGCTGATAACCAACCGCAGAAGGAATGCGTCCTAAAAGAGCTGATACTTCTGATCCTGCTTGAGTAAAACGAAATACGTTATCTACGAAAAATAATACGTCTCTTCCTTCTTTATCTCTGAAATATTCAGCTTGAGTTAATCCGCTCAAAGCAACGCGCGCTCTGGCTCCAGGTGGTTCATTCATTTGTCCATAAACTAAGGACACTTTTGATTGTTTTAAATCTTTAACATTGATAACTCCCGATTCCATCATTTCATGATAAAGGTCATTACCTTCTCTGGTTCTTTCTCCTACGCCTGCAAATACTGAATATCCACTATGAGCTTTGGCAACGTTATTGATTAATTCCATGATAAGTACGGTTTTACCTACGCCGGCACCACCAAATAGACCGATTTTTCCACCTTTAGAATAAGGAGCAAGAAGGTCAATAACTTTAATACCGGTAACCAAAATTTCTGATTCGGTTGACTGATCAACTAATTCAGGAGCGGGAGCATGAATAGGGGCGTAAGTTAAGCTGTTAATTGGCCCTTTTTCATCGATTGGTTCACCAATAACATTCATAATACGACCAAGAGTAGCTTCACCAACTGGAACTGAAATTGGTTTACCTAAATCGGTAACTTCAACGCCACGAGCTAATCCGTCGGTGGAATCCATTGCAATTGCTCTGATAGTTTTTTCGCCTAAGTGAAGGGCAACTTCTAAAACTAATTTTTTTCCATTATTTTCACATTCAAGAGCATTTAAAATAGCTGGTAATTGACCATTTTCAAATTCAACGTCAACAACTGCTGAAATTACCTGAGTTATTCTTCCTTTAGTAGACATAGTTTTGTCGTATTGTTTTGTGCAAATTTTAATATGATTAGTAGATTTAAGAGGCTCGCATTCTATATGAAAGATATTTACAATCAAGACCAGTTATTTCTTTTTTTAAGAAATTTCTATTATTCCTAATTTTTCAAGAAAATATTCAATTTGTCTAAAGACATCCTCACCCACTTTTCCAGTAACAATGACATGTTTATCTGAATTAATTTCTATTAATTCTTTTACTTTTGAACCTAAATTTTCCCAAATAATTTTACTACTTTGAGGGTCAACTACTGGATCATTTTTAGAATAAATTAATAAAGAAGGAGTAGTAATTTTATCAAGATTATCTTCGCATTCCCCCATTAATAATTCTAACTGTTCAATGCCCTTTAAATAATTTTTAGTGTAATTTATATGAGGATTTTCTGGAGAATTTCTAACATATTCCATCTTGCCTTTTTCAATATGAAATTTATCTAAAAAATCATTCCAAATATTAATACCAGGAACAATTTTAGCCTTAATATCTCTTAGTTTTAAAGCAGGATTAATGGAAATAGTAGCTAAAGCATCGCTGGTTTCTTTTATTGATGAAACTAGGCTTAATAAAGCTCCGGTTGAGAATCCAACAACTATAACTTGAGAACATATTATTTTTAAAGCGGAATAACCTCTCAGTAGAGAATCTTGCCATTCTTGCCAAGTTACGTCTTTAATATTTATGGGAGCAGTTCCGTGACCTTTTAATCTAACCGAATAAGTTCTAAAACCTAATTTGTTTAAATTATAAGCTAATTGCTCAACTTCTTTTGGGGCAGATAGATAGCCATGGCATATAACTATACCAATATTGTTATATTTTTTATTGTTGCTGTTTAAAAATAACGGGGAGCCAACATTATGATCTCTTGATACCCCCGGTTCCTGATATTTTTTATAATCTCCTTCAAAAATCTGTAAATCATAATTAATTAAATAATTGAAGACTTTTTCTTTAATTTTCTCAAGGTCTAAAGCTATATTTCTTCTAATCACATCATTAGCAGCCTCAAGTAAAAAGAATTCATTGGCAATAACTTGCAGAGTGTTTTCTAAGCGAATATCATGAAAATCATGACCATCATGCAATTTTTCTTTATTTATAACAAAACTTTTCTTGTCATCACTTAAAGTAATAATTGAAAGAGATTTGGCTAATTTAACTACACTTTCAAATTCATTATGTTTTTTATCAATAAAAATTTTGAATAAATTATCTTCCGATAAATGATCATTTATTCGATATTTTCTGGTATGGCTAATCATTATACTTGAAAAGAAAAGTAGGTTTTTTAAATGAGCTATTTCGATTTGATCTTCCGGATAATTATAGAGAATTGCAGCAAATAAATGATCAATATTAATTTTGGTATCACAATAAATTTCGCCCATAAAATGAGCAGTTAAGCGATTTTTAAGATATTTAATAATTAAATTAATTTTGGTTTCATTTTTGATAATTGGAATCTGATAAATAGCACTTCTGGAAGATTTGATATAATCATCAACACTAATTGCTGTACCAAAGTTGATATTCATATCGGCAGAAAGTAAAAGATTACCTTCAATTTCAACTTCTTCAGCAATTTGTTTCGGTAATTTTTCAAAGAATCGGGTAGTTATTTTTTTGATACGATTTGTTCCAGGACGAATCGGATAATAGGTTATATTAACTGGAACTATATAAGTATTGATTTCGCTTAGATTTCTTTCTGATCCGTTTAAATAATTTTTACGATAAAAATTAATAACTTCTTTTTTGTTTTTTCTGGTGGCATCAATGTAATCTTTACGATAAAGTTCTGATTGCAAGGCTAAAACTGCCGATCCAGTTCTTGTTGATCCAATACGACTAGGAGTGTTCATGGTAAAGCCTTCGGAACTTATAAAGCTTTCCGAATTTTTAATTTCTTTATTTTTTACCATACTTCCTTCCGGATAGATCATCCAATTATAATCTCCCGTCATTAAATCTGAAATTATAATTTCATTACGTCTAGGATCGTTAGTGGATAAAGTTCCGACTGATTTTAAAAATCTACCTAATATTCCGTTAAATAAGCCGCTATCAGCAAGACACCTAATTTGTTTACCGGTATGCTTATAAATTATATATGGAATAATAAAAGTTTCTGATCTGGTGAAGTGATTAGCAACAAATAAAATTGGCTGGTTTGGCAAATTTTCTAAGCCTTCAACGGTAAATTTTGATCCTAATACTTTTTCTAAAAATTTTAGGGCAAGAGCGGTATAGCGAAAAGATCTGTTAGAATTTTTAGACATTAATTTTGCCTTATTTTTAAGAGAATTTTTTTATAAATACGTCTTCATTAAGCTTTTTTAAATCCTTAATCGGTAAACGATTTGTTTCAATAATAATCATATCATTAATTACTTGACCAATTCTATATAATTCAATTTGTTTGTCTTTAGCTAAGTTCAAAATTGTTTCTAGATTTTTTGGGTCAATTGAAATAACGTAGCGACTTTGGTCCTCGCCAAATAAAAGATGGTTTTTATCAAACTCAATATTAGTGGATATTGATGATAAATCTACATCTATTCCAAGAGAATTATTGCACATCTCAAATAATGCGACCAAAATTCCGCCATCAGAAACATCATGACAAGCATTTATTTCATTATGTTCAATTAATTCTCTGACAAATTCTGAATGCTTTTTTTCAGCAATTAAATCAACTTTTGGAGGAGAATTTAAATTATCAATTTGTAAAATTTCCCGTTCATAAAGTGAAGAACCGATGTGACCAAAGCTACCGCCAATTATTAAAACAATATCTCCGACTTTTTTAAAATTAATATCACATCTTTTATGTAGGTTTTTTAATAAGCCAACACCACCAATTGCAGGAGTTGGTTGAATTGCTTTACCATTAGTCTCGTTATATAAAGATACATTTCCCGAAACAACAGGATAATCAAGAGCTTTGCTAGCCTCAGTAATTCCTTTAATTGACCTTACAATTTGTCCCATAATTTCTGGTCTCTGAGGATTGCCAAAATTAAGACAATTAGTAATTGCTAAAGGTGTGCCACCAACTGCAGAAATATTACGGTAAGTTTCAGCAACTGCCTGAATTGATCCCAAAAACGGATCTGCTTCAACATATCTAGGAGTGCAATCAGTGGTTATTGCTAAAGCCTTATTAGTACCATGAACTCTAACAATTGCCGCATCTCCGCCAATTTGGATTGTGTCATTCATTACGCCACTATCATATTGTTCAAAAATCCATCTTTTAGAAGCCAGATCAGGAGTTTGGATAAGTATTTTAAGATTTTCTAAAATATTACTACTGACCATTTTTGGTATTAATTGAATTATTATTTTTTTTCTGTTTTTCAAGTTCTGCTTTTTTCTTTTCAACTTCAACAAAAAATTTATCAGCAGCTACAATAAAATCTATATAATCTTGCTGGCAAAAACTATCGCATTTAGTGGTTTTTACGGTGGATTTATTATCTCTGCCTGGTTCTATAAATTTGGTGTAAATATAAGTAGTATTATAAGCTAGGAAGTTTTGTAAATAATTATATTTAGGAAATTTGGCGAGATCATCAATAACTTCTAATTTCATATTCTCGGTATCAATTTTAATTAATCCGCTATTGTTAGCATCGATTGAATGAGAAAGAAACAATGATTTTTCATCTAAGGACCATCCGATAAAATAAATATTATCATATTTTATTGCTTCACCTAAATCATAAGCAATTTTTTTATTTAGATTAATCATATAAAAATGTGAATTGCTTTTTTTATAGTCTCCAATAAAAAAAACCAATTTTTTACTAGGTGAAAATGATCCCAGCCAAAAATGAAGATTTTTATAAGCAAAAAATTGTCTATTTTGGCTGTCGGCTTTATCTAAAAGAATTTTTTGTTGGTTAAAAAATATTTCCCCTTCGGAAGTGATATGTAAATCTTGATAAATACTGTTTATCTCAGATTCAAGACCATTGACTATTGTAAAAAAACCAGCTCTAGACCATGATTTCTGACTAGATAAAGTAAAAATGGCAAACAATAAAATAAAAATTTTGACCATAGATTTTTTAACTACCATCACGAAGAATTCCTCCTAGATTAGAGCTAATAAGATTAATAATTTTATTGCTGATTTGATCAATTTCTTCAGTAGTAAGAGTTTTGATTTTTGGCTGAATTTCAATTCCAAAAGCCACAGATTTTTTACCTTCAGAAATTTTATTTCCACGATAAATATCAAAAATATTTACTTTTGAAATTAATTCTTTTTCAGCGCCTTCAATAAGTTTAATTAAGTCAATAACATTAATTTTTTCATCCAAAATAAAGGCAAAATCACGTTTAACAATTTGTAAATCAGAAACAATAAAGGCCTTTTTATTATTTGATTTTTTATTATTTGGTAAATTATCGGTAAAAATTTCAAAAGCATTAATTCTGCCTAAAACATCCATTTTTTTGTTAATAATAGGATGCAATTCTCCAATAAAGCCTATGATGTTTTTTCCTAATTTTAAGGTAGCGCAGCGATGAGGATGGTAGTGAGATGGTGCATTATTTTCAATTTGTAAGCTTTTAGGATTAATTCCAAAAATTTCTAAACAATTAAAAAAATCTTTTTTTACATCTAAAATATCAAAATCTCTTTCATCATGGTAAAGATTACGATCTTTATTTTTTCCAACTCTAATTCCAGAAATTACGTTTTTTTGTTGGTCAGGATTTAAGCCTAAAAACACTTTTCCAATTTCAAACACAGCGATATTTTCAATGCCACGAAGTTGGTTTTTTCTGATAGCTGTAATTAAGCCAGGTAGCAGTGAAGGTCTCATATAGGACATGTCGCTGCTGATCGGATTTTTAATGAATAATCCTTCCTTTTTATCGGCAAATATCTCGGCAATTTTAGAATTAATGAATGAAAAACTGACAATTTCATCCATGCCTGAATTGCAAAGAGTTGATGTGATTAAATTAAAATTATTATTTTCTTTTATTGTATTGAATCCAAGATTTGGTAGGGCTTGTGATTTTATTTTGTCATAGCCATAAATTCTAATTACTTCTTCAACTAAATCTTCTTCAAGAGCAACGTCATTTC
>CAMDAI010000078.1 GCA_945888585.1 Rickettsia typhi
GGGATATGTTTTTACATTTCCATCGGCGTCTAAATATGTTGTTTTTTGATTACCTGACTGATCGTAGTATCTAGAAAATGTATTATTAGCACATCTCTTTCTTTCTGTCCAATTATTGTTACTAAAATTCCATACCCTATAATAGCAATCTTCGCCTCCCTCATCAAGATCGGTATTTTCTTGATGAATTTCTACCACACCATTTTTACATTTTGCACTAAAATTCCAAACCTCGTTATCGTCATCCGTATCATCTGTTCCTGAAAATGAAATTATTTCACCATTTTTTATTGATCCAATTCCAGGAAATGTGTACATAACGCCATCATAACCGCCACCTGCATCTACTCTTTCTGAGTAAGACCCGATTGAACAATGTCCACAACCGTTGGTTTCAAAAAACTCAATATTTGCATTTCCGTTACAAATTATATATGGTGATAATGATGATTTCACACCTTTGACGCAGGACAAATAAAGTTTGTCACTGTAATAAAGTGTAGTACTTGATTTTAGATACCATGAATTTCCATCTGGTGATTTTAGACCAGTTTGTACGTTACATGACAATGGAACGCAATCTGATGTGTTACTAGTTAAAGCAAAATATGTTTCATCAATATCATTGTTTCCGTCTTTATATGTACATTGACGCTTTGGAAAAATGTTGTTAGTTGGCATATATTTATCAATACAGGATCCCGTAGTTATTTTTCCATCATTTACTATAAAATCATCGTTTTCTCGATAGGTTGCAAATCCAATTTGGCCATTATTAGCCATGCACATAGGAACTGGATTATCCCAGCGTCCGTTAAGATTACAATATCTTTTTAGACGATAACAACCATTAGTTCTTCTTGGTTGAAATTTACTGGCATCTAAAACTGAACAATTAGAATCTGGAGACTGATAATAGGAATATCCCCCAAGACTAGTTTTATTCCATTGTATTGCAATATTACCTTTGCTTGAAGGAAGTGTGGTTAGTCCAATACCCTCAGTTGGATCTTCAGCATAGCCTTGGCAGCCATCAATACATCCATTTTGAGTTACTGCCCATATATTGGATCCGATTCCAAATGCTGTAATTATGGATAAACATTGTTTGGTTGGAAGAGGTTTATATGGATTTACTATGTAACCACTGGCACATCCTAGAAATGTTCCGGGTTTAGAGGTTTCGCCAACTACAACTTTGGTTTCCGACCATTTAGAAAATCCATTATTATTATTTCTACCCAGAACATCATCAATGGCATTACAAGTTGAGACGCAAGGATTTAGAACTGGACCCCAATTGCCTTGATAATTACATTCTCTTTTTGGCGGCGCCCCTCCTGGAGATTGAAAAACTCCTATATTATTATTGCAAGTACCAATTGATAATGATTCTGGTCTAATTGAATATTTATCTCTTGAGGCTGCAACTGATGGAAATGAGGCACCACCACTAGCTTTCCAATTATTCCATTCTTGTTGACTTGTTGGTATTGTGTTTATTGGAGTAGTGCCATTACTCATCATATTAATTGCTGGACAATAAATTCTTTCGCAAACATTAGTTGGAGTTTCCCACGATCCTAGTTGATTACAATTCCTAATAGGAAGAGTTCCTCCTCTTAATTTAAATCCTGGTATACATTCAGTTGCGGTAACGCTTTCAAGAAAATCACCTTTTCCATCATTTTTGCTTCCTTTTAGATATGAAGGCCAAAGAGCAAATCCATGGTAAGCCCCTTTTTGTTCACCAGCTTCATTACTACCATAACCATTTTGATATTCTCCACTTGATTGAATTCCCGAGGTATTGACTGCGGGACATTGATAACGGATGCATTCATTTTTAATATTTGTATAATCCCATTTTCCGATAGTTGAATTTGGATCAGATGACGCTAAACAATCCATCTTTGGTTTAAGAGCTACTCCTGAAGAGTTAGCTATTGCTTTCCAAAAGCCATTACATGTTCCCTCAACATTTGTCATTCCCATTATAGCTAAATCAAATTCGGCATGGGATTTTGTTTTAGATGCATCATAAGTTTCTAACTTGTTAGATGGATTAAAAATTTCTTTTTCAGTGCGAAATAAATGAGAATAATCTACTAAACCAGCGCCATAAATATTTTTTCCCATTGAATCATTAACATGATATGGGTCAGATTCGCTTTTTGGAGTATAGATGTTATCGATCCAATTAATTGCAGGACATGCTACTGGTTTTGGTATGTCAACGCAAAGACCAGCTTCTCTCGGAGTTTCTGATCTTTCAATCTGATTATCAGGGATAGTGTTGCTATTTGTTGATTCTTGACAAATACATTTAGGAGCTTTTCCACCAGCAGCGCATTGAGTAGCAACATCATTAGCGCTAAAATTTGGATTTTTTCTCATAGTTTCTGGTATATCAATAATACATTTTCCCATTACCGATAAGCCGTCATCTATTTTGTAGGATAAAACTTTTCTGAGTTTTCTATTAAATCCGGTTGTGATGCAAATTTCGTTATACCAGCCATAGTAATTAGTAGTTTTTGGATCTGGCAATGTTTGTTCAAAAATATTTCTAGCTTTAGTTGAGATTATTCCCCATTTTTTGTTACAATTATTTAAGGTAGTTGTATTGCATTCAACTTTAATATTTTCAAAGTTTTTGGTTGGTTGATTAAGTAGTTTGGCATTATGCAGATTAATTTCATTTTTTACGCATTCCATGTAAAGTTGACTACATTCTTCTCTTTTGACGCAAAACTTATATTTTTCAATATCATAACTACAATTTTCTTTATCAAGATTTTCTTGTCCTAATTCAATTTTAATAGAGCAAATATCATCTGATTGGCAATTATCATCCTTATTATTTGGACCTTGGTTGAAAATTTTTAACTGTATTGTAGGGCTATCGTAGGTACTATTAGTTCCTAAAGTTACTATGGATTTTTCTATATAAGCAAATGAAATTTGAGTTGTAAAAAGATAAGACAACAAAAAAATCAGGAATAATTTTGTTAAAATTCCTGTTGAGCTAGTTCTATTTGAATTATTAATTTTGTTTGACGAAGTTATTTCTAACAAAATAATTGTGTTTTAAATCAATTTAGAAAATATTTTTTAGTTTGGCTAAAAAGATATATTAAAATTGATTTGTTGCAACTGATTTGGTTTGATTATCTCGATATTTTTTTAGAAGCTGTTCGATCTTAGTATTCTCACCGGCTAAGATTGAAACAGCAAAGAGAGCGGCATTTTTTGCACCAGCTTCTCCAATTGCAAAAGTTGCAACCGGAATTCCTGCGGGCATTTGTGCAATCGAAAGTAGGCTATCTAATCCGTTCAAGCTTTTGCTTGTAACCGGTACCCCTAAAACCGGAATGGTAGTAAGAGAGGCAACCATTCCAGGTAAATGTGCAGCACCTCCAGCACCAGCAATAATAATTTTTAATCCATTTTTTTTTGCAGATTTAGCAAAGGAATAAAGAATTTCTGGAGTTCTATGAGCTGAAACAATTTTAGTTTCGTAGGAAATTTTAAATTTATCCAGCATTTGGCACGAATGCTGCATTATTTCATAATCAGACTTACTTCCCATGATAATTGCAACTATGGGTGAGATGGTGGATTTTTTATTTTTCATTTTTTAACTCCTTAACCAATTTACAAAAATACTCTCCTCTTTCTTCAAAATTTTTCCATTGATCAAAAGAGGCGCAAGCAGGGGAAAGTAAAATATTTATATGATTAGATTTTTCTTCTAACAGAGCTTTTTTATAAGCGGTATTAAATGCTTCTTGTAAGGTTTGGCATTTAAAATATTTTACCTTATTATCTAGATTTTTGGCAAAATCATCACTTGCTTCCCCAATAAGAAAAGCATATTTTACTTTTGATAAATAGGGTTCGAGCATTTTTATCCCGCCTTCTTTTGCTTTTCCGCCTAAAATCCAATAAATATTTTCATAGGATTTAAGAGCATTTTCGGTAGATTCGGCATTGGTTGCCTTACTATCATTAATAAAGCTAATATTATTGATAGTTTCAATAAGCTGCATTCTGTGATTTAATCCTTTGAAACTTCTAATTGTGGTAATAATTTTTTCTTCATTAATTCCAGATAAAAGGGCATTGGTAAAAGCAATGGCAATGTTTTGAGCATTATGTTCACCCTTTAAAAAAGGTAATTCACCAAGATTAATTTCTTTTTTGCCAGAAGTTAAAAAGTTATTATGAATTATTCCATCAATAATTGAAATTCCATCACTTAGAATTTTTTTAGTTGAAATTGGAATCAAGGTTGCTTGAAAATTTTTATTATTTTTTAATTCATCATAAACTTTTCTAGAGTTTTCATTATCAATCCCAATTAACGCATAATCACTGGATTGCTGATTCATAAAAATTCTTTTTTTAGCCATAATATAACCTTCCATGCTGCCATGACGATCGATATGATCAGGAGTTATATTGAGAAGAGATGCGATAAAGAATTTAGTTTGATAAATTAAATCCAGCTGGAAAGAAGATGTTTCTAAAATGTAAAAACCATCTGTTTTTAACTGAGGAAGCTGAAGAACGGGAATGCCGATATTTCCACCAATAGTACTATTAATATTGCTTTCTTTAAATATATGGCCGATAAGGGCAGTGGTGGTTGATTTGCCATTAGTTCCGGTAATTCCAATATATTTAGCTTGATGATTGAATTTATAAAGCAATTCAATATCGCAAATAATTGGACAATTATTTTCTCTAGCGGCTTTAACGATTGGATGGGGAATTGGATAATGTAGTGGAATTCCTGGGGCTAAAACAAGTGCTGAAATGTCATTCCAATTACCATCAAATGGTTTTAAATTAGGATGTTTTTCCAGATTGTTGATAGAGTTTAAATTATCATCAGAAGCTAAAACTTGGTAGTTGTTATCAAGTAAAAATTTGATAGTTGCTTTTCCAGAGATGCCAAGGCCAAAAACTATGAATTTATTCATGACGTAAATTTTTTATTGCGTTAGCATAATTTTTTTGCCCAAAAATATAAGATCCTGCAACTAAAACATTGGCCCCAGCTTGAATGGCTTGTTTAGAAGTTATTTCGTTAATTCCACCATCAACTTCTAAATCGATATTTCTACCAGAGGCAATAATTTTTTTTCTAATATTGCTGATTTTATTTAATTGAGAGCTAATAAATTTTTGACCACCAAATCCTGGATTTACAGTCATTATTAAAATTAAATCTACTTCATCCATTATATAATTCAGAACATCTTCATTGGTTGATGGAACTATAGAAACTCCGGCTTTTTTCCCTAAAGATTTTATTTTAGAAATGCTACGGTGTAGATGAGTTGATGCTTCAGCATGAATTGTTATTATATCCGCTCCTGCTTTAGCAAAGTTTTCAACATGATTATCAGGATTATTAATCATTAGATGTATATCGAATATTAACTCAGAGTGTTTTCTGATTGAGCTAACAATGTCAGGTCCAAGAGTGATATTGGGAACAAAGTTGCCATCCATAACATCAATATGAATATAGTCAGCTCCAGAATTTGATATTGCTTTGATTTCACTTTCCAAATTGGAAAAATCAGCTGATAATATTGAAGGAGCAATTTTAATTTTTTGTGACATAAATAATGTTATCTAAATTTACAGCCTAAAGCTGTTACATCATAAATTGGATGTTCTAGACTTGAAATAGAAGGGCTTGAAGCAAACATCCAGCCATAAAATATTTTATTTTTAGTATCTTCATTAATATTTTCATAAATTTCTAATAATATTTTGCTTTCTGGCCTTTGATCAGCAGGTGCTTGCCAGCATTTACGAACTATAATAGTTAATTTTCCAAACTCGACTGAATCATCAACTTTAATTTCAAATTCCGAAGTTTTGGCGGTTATCTTGTTTAAACCTTGTAAAATTGCCACATTAGCAAAGTTGCTTTGATCAATTTGATTTGTACTAATTTTGTCAACATCGCTACCTTTATTATTAACTACTTCATTGGCAGCAAAAGATTGATTTTCTAAAAAAGCTAAAATTAATAATGATAGAGTAATATTTTTTATCATTTTTATTTAGCCTCTTCTTTTTTTGATCCGAAAATAAATTTTCCAAGCATATCTTCTAAACTTATCGAAGATTGAGTAAACTTTATTTCATCTCCGTTTTGAAGTATTTCATCTTCTGCTCCCGGTTCTACAGATAAGTATTTTCCGCCTAATAATCCGCTGCTTGCTATTTTTGCTGAAGAATCTTTTGGCAATTTAATATTATTATCAATATTTAATTTTAATTTGGCGCGATAGGTTTCAGTATTTA
>CAMDAI010000079.1 GCA_945888585.1 Rickettsia typhi
ATTTAATTACTGCTTTTACCTTTACAGTTTTAACTGTTTTTTCTAGCTTTTCTCAAGCGGCAGAAAATATAGAAATTCTCAATGTTTCTTACGATCCAACTCGAGAATTATATGAAGAATATAATAAATATTTTATTAATTATCAGAAAAACAAAACTGGTCAGGAGGTTACAATAAAACAATCTCATGGCGGATCTGGCAAACAGGCACGTTCAGTGATTGATGGCCTGAAAGCTGATGTAGTAACCCTTGCTCTTGCCTATGATATTGATAAAATTGCAGAAAATAAATTATTGCCTAATGAGTGGCAAAAGAGCCTTCCTAATAATAGCTCACCTTACACTTCAACCGTGGTATTTTTGGTAAGAAAAGATAATCCAAAAAATATTAAGGACTGGAATGATTTAGCAAGAAATGACATTAAAATCATAACTCCAAATCCAAAAACTTCTGGAGGTGCAAGATTGAATTATCTGGCTGCATGGTCATATGCTGACAAAAAATTTAGTGGTGATGAAACAAAAATCAAAAGCTTTTTACAAAGTGTTTTTGACAATGTTGAAGTATATGACACTGGCGCTAGAGGCTCAACTACAACCTTTATTCAACGTGGTATTGGCGATGTTTTGATTAGCTGGGAAAATGAAGCATTTCTTGCTTTGAGAGAATTTGGAAATGACAAATTTGAATTAGTAGTTCCATCAATCAGCATTTTAGCAGAACCACCCGTTGCAGTGGTAACTGAAAATGCTAAAAAACATGGAACTTTAGAAGTTTCCAAAGCTTATTTAGAGCAACTATACAGCATTCCTGCTCAAGAGATAATTGCTAAAAACTTTTATCGTCCAGTTAATGCTGAAATTGCCAAAAAATATAAAAATAATTTTCCAAAAGTGACTTTGGTAAATATTAAAAAATTTGGTGGCTGGAAAAACGCTCAGAAAAAACATTTCGATGATGGCGGAATTTTTGATCAAATTATTGAAAATAAAAATAAGAAAAATTAAGAAAAATTAAATTGGCCATATGAAAAAGGGAAATTCATTTTTAACCAAGCATTTGCAAGATATAGATGAATCTTACTTTTTTCATATGGGCCAGTCTTTTATTTTTACAGACTCTTGTTTTACGCCTCAATAGCTTTACTGATTCATTGCCCAGTACCTTTCTATTTGTAACTACTGAAGTTCTATAATGAATTTAGGTAAATTAACTTTTTAACCCAGATAACTCAAACTCATACATTTTAGCATACAGTCCATTTTGCTGGATTAATTCTTTATGACTTCCGGATTCAATAATTTCACCATTTTTAATAAAAATAATACGGTCGGATTGGATAACGCTGGAAAGCTTATGGGCAATTGTTATCACGGTTTTATCCCCAGAAATATTTGCTATTGTTTGATGAATGATTTGTTCGTTTTTATTATCCAAAGCAGAAGTGGCTTCATCTAAAAGCAGGATTGGTGAGTTTTTAATAATGGCTCGAGCAATCGCAATTCGCTGTTTCTCGCCTCCGGATAATTTAATTCCTTTTTCACCGACAAAACTATCTAATTTAAGCGGAAGATCGTTGATAAAGGCTAGAGCTTCATTTTCATCAATAATTTTTTCTACTTGCTTTCTTGAGACATTATTATCGGCATAAGTGATATTTTCAAAAACAGTGCCGGAAAATATGAAAGAATCTTGAGAAATATAAGAAAATAAGTTGCGCAAATCTTTCAGGGCTAAATTACTGATATTTTGATCATTAATTAAAATGCTGCCGGAACTAACATCATAAAAACGCATTAATAATTGAAGCAGAGTGCTTTTGCCACTGCCACTTGAACCTACTATAGTTATTTTTTCTCTTGGTTTAATTTCTAAATTAAAATTTTTAATTGCCAGATGATCTTTTCTGGAAGGATAATGAAAGTCTATATCTTCAAACTTTATTTTAATTTCATCTAAATTATTTAATTTTTCTGGCTTTTCAACTTCCGTTACCGGAGATTTAATATTGAGAACCTCAAATAACCTTGCAGTTGCACCACCTGCAGTTTGAAGTTGGCTGGTTATTTGACTGATTGACACTAAGGAAGTGGCGGTGAGAATGGCGTAGAATATAAAAGAAGAGAGAGTTCCTGAAGTTAAGCGCCCGCTAATAACTTCATTTCCACCAACTAAAAGTACGGTTGCGATTGAACCAAAAGCAAACATAATGACTAGAGCCACTAGAAGAGAACGAATTTTAATTCTTTCCAAAGCAACTTCCAGAGAAGTTTTTAGATATTTATCAAAATTTCTAATTTCTTTTTCTTCACAGAGATAAGATTGAATGGTTTTAATGCCACTAACACTTTCCTCGATGTGAGATCCAACATTTGCCAATGCTGCTTGCGATTGCTTAGAAAGCGCTCGGATTTTTTTACCCATTAATACTATTGGGGCGATGGCAATTGGAATAATCCCAATAGAAACCAAAGTTAATTTTGGACTGGTTAAAAATAAAAAAGCAATACCACCAATAAATAATAAAAGATTACGAATGAAGAAAGAAATTGAACTGCTGATTATATTATAAAGCAACGTGGTATCAACGGTTAATCTAGAAATGACATCGCCAGTTTTAGTGATTTCAAAAAATTCTGAAGATACTTTGATGATGTGGGAATAAACATCGCGTCTTAAATCGGTAACTACTTTTTCTCCTACTGTATGAATAAGTGATGACCTGAAATAGCCAGCAATGGCAAGGATTAAAACTGCTAATACAAAAATTCCCAAAATTAAACTTAAATGATTATTTTCTCCAGAAACAAAACCAAGATCGATTAAATGTTGAATTGCTTTTCCTAAAAATAAAATCATTGCTGTAGTTACAATTAAGGCGATGATTACTAAAAAAATATCTTTTTTATATGGTTTTAAATAGGGAATAAGGCCAATTAAATTGCCGATTTCTGAAGGTTGCTTAGAATTTTCTTTATTATTCATGGATATAATTAATTAAAATAATTTCTTGACTTTGTTAAAAATAATGACTTAGTTTTAGATTAATACTAACTTTTTACTAACTTACTTTTAGGTTAAAATGATTATTTCTAAATCTAGTCATCAAAGCAAGGTTTCTTATGATAATTTTTCAGTAAAATCTTCTTCTATCGCTATTTCTCTATCTCTTCTGCCGCCTTCTCTTCATGTTGTTGCAACTGCTGTTGTTAATAACTTTCTTATTTTTCCTTTTTGCTTTCAATTTTTTTCAAAGTTCTGCTAGTTAAATTCCATTTAGGGAATTTATAGCGGGTTAATTTTATAACATATGTATTTTCCACTATTCTTAAATGTTAGTGGAGTGAGGTTTCTTGTGATTGGAGCGGGTAAAATTGCCTTGGCTAAATTAGAAACTATCTTGGAATTTTCTTTAAATGTTACGGTAATTTCCAAGGAAAGCACTTCGCAAATAACAGATTTGGCCGAAAACGGACAAATTAATTTAATTTCCGATAGCTATGATAAAAAGCATCTGGAACTGGGTGATATAATTATTGCCGCTACTGATGATAATAAAATTAATGAGCAAATTTCTCGTGATGCTAGATTTCTGGGAAAATTAGTTAATGCTGTGGATGATGCTAATAATTCTGATTTTATTTTCGGAGCTAATGTTAAACGAGGTGATATTATTTTATCGGTTTCAACTTCAGGAACTTCGCCGGTTTTGGCTAGAATTTTAAAGCAAAAATTTAATTCGGCTTTACCGGTTAATTTGCATTTGCTTAGTGATTTTATTGATAAAAATCGTGTTTTAGTGAAAGAAAAATTAAGCAATTTGCAAGCTAGAAGATTATTTTGGCAAGGCATTATTGAAGGTGTTGTCAGCAATGAAGTTTTAAATGGCAATTTAGAAAAAGCCCAAACTTTACTTGAAAGAGAATTAGCAAAATACGGTAACAAAAAAGAAGCGGCGGTTTATTTTATTGGCGCTGGTCCGGGTGATCCGGAATTAATAACCATTAAGGCAATTAATCTTTTATCTAAAGCTGATGTGGTGCTTTATGATCGTTTGGTTTCGCTAGAAATATTATCGTATGCCAGAAAAGATGCGCTTAAAATTAACGTTGGTAAAACCAGAGATTTACATCGTTGGCGAAGTAGCTTTTGATTTATTTAAAGATAATAAAACCACTGGTTCGTTTTTATTAATTGATAAAAATAGCAATGAAACAGTGGCATGTGGGGTGATTTCTACTTTTTATTTAAAGGAAGATAAGCCAAAAGATAAGCAGCAGCAATTTTTGCTGGAGCTATCGGCTTTGGTTAAAAAGTATTTTGGAAATAACCCAAATATCGATTTTACAATATAACTAAACTTAAAAACTAAAATTTATGAAAATAGCAAAAAATTTAATTGAATTAATTGGCAATACTCCATTAGTTCAAATCAATCGTTTAAATAATTCTAAAGCAACCATTGCGGCTAAATTGGAATATTATAATCCGTCTAATTCCGTGAAAGATCGAATTGGTGCTAATATGGTGGAAGATGCCGAAAATAAGGGTTTAATTTCTCCGGGAAAAACCACCTTGATTGAACCGACTTCTGGAAACACCGGAATTGCTCTGGCTTTTGTGGCAGCAATTAAAGGCTATAAATTAATTTTGACCATGCCAGAAACCATGTCAATTGAGCGTAGAAAGTTACTGAAAGCCTATGGTGCGGAATTAGTTTTAACCGAAGGTGCTAAAGGTATGAAAGGTGCAATTGCTAAGGCAGAAGAATTAAATGCTGAAATTAAAGATTCAATTATTTTGCAGCAGTTTTCTAATCAGTCCAATGTAGAAATTCATCAAAAAACTACTGCCGAAGAAATTTGGCGAGATACTGATGGAAAAATTGATATTTTAGTTTCCGGTGTTGGAACTGGTGGTACTATCACTGGTGTTGCTTCGGTTCTAAAAAAACGTAAGCCCAGTTTTAAAGCAATTGCAGTTGAGCCATCAGCAAGCCCAGTTTTATCCGGTGGCGTTCCTGGCCCACATAAAATTCAAGGTATTGGCGCCGGCTTTATTCCCTCAATTTTAAGAACAGATTTAATTGATGAAATTTTTACCGTTTCTAATGAAGATGCCATTGCAACTGCCAGAGAATTAGCTTTAAAAGAGGGTATTTTAGGTGGAATTTCTTCTGGTGCAGCTGCCTATGCTTCAATTCAAATTGCTAAAAGACCGGAAAATGAAGGAAAGTTAATCGTCTTCATCCTACCTTCTTTTGGCGAACGTTATTTATCTTCAGTATTGTTCGAGAATCTCAATTAATATATGAAAATAGAATTCTTTGAGAGCATAAAAAAACGTGATCCGGCAGCAAAGAGTTATCTGGAAATAATTCTTTGCTATCAGGGAGTTCATGCGATTTTTTTTCACCGCATTAGTCATTTTCTAGATAAAATAGGAATTCCAATTTTACCCAGATTTATTGCCAATATCAGCAGGTTTTTAACTGGAATTGAGATTCATCCAAAAGTTAAAATTGGCAAGAATTTATTTATTGATCATGGTATGGGAGTAGTGATTGGTGAAACAGCAATTATTGGCAATAATGTTACTATTTATCAAGGTGTTACTTTAGGGGGCAGAACTTTGGATAAAATTAAGCGTCACCCAACTATAAGTGATGATGTGATAATTGGTGCCGGGGCAAAAATTTTGGGAAATGTGGTTATTGGCAGACATGCTAAAATTGGTCCTGCTTCAGTTATTATTGATAATTTAGCTTCAGGAAAAGTGATGATTTCAAAAACCGCTGAAGAAGCACAAAAAGCTAGTAAATCTGGAGAAATTAATTACAACATATAGTTTATTTGGATTATCCATACATAAATAATTTATAAAATAAATCATGATACCAAAAACTAAAAATGCTGCATTTTCAATGCTGGAATTGTCATTGGTAATTCTTATAGTTGGGCTAATTATGGCTGGAGTTTCGGGGGGAAGATATTTACTTGTTCAATCCAGAATTTCTTCTGCTGAATATTTAACTAAAAGATCTCCAGTTACTGAAATTAACGGAGCAATAATATGGTTTGAAACTACTTCAGTTAATAGCTTAATTAACAGTGAAGCCAGTAATGAAGCTACTATAAGTGTTTGGTATAATTTAGCTGCAAATAATAAAGATGCTATTCAAAATACTGTTGGTTCCCGGCCAATTTACAGCACTAAAGCAATTGGTCTTTTGCCTGCAATTAAGTTTGATGGTGTTGATGATGTTTTAACTTTTAATGGTTCCGATTTAATTGGAAGTAAT
>CAMDAI010000080.1 GCA_945888585.1 Rickettsia typhi
TAATCAGAATTATTCAGAAAAAATTAAGGAAACAATTAATATTCCTGAATTTATAAAACAAATTCCACCAAAAGAAACCAAGCAAGAGACTATTTATCCTTCTAAAATTTTAAATTATAAAAATTTTCAATTTGAATTTGATAACCAAATTAATTTAGGAAAAATAATTCATAAAATACTGGAAATCGCCGTTAATAATAAGAAAAAAAGCGATGATGAAAGAAAAATTTTAATTGAAAAATATTTAAAAGATAAATTTGCTTTAAATCAAACCGAGCAAAATAGCGTGATAAGTCAGGTTTTAAATATTTTAGAAAATGAAAATTTTAAAGAAATTATAAAAAAAGATTGTCAAACTGAAGTTCCAATAACAGGTGAAATTGACGGAAAAATTATTTCTGGAAAAATTGATTTATTGGTTACTGAGGAACATAAAATAACTATCATTGATTATAAAACTAATATCAATCAGGAAAACCAAGAAGATTTGGCCAGTAAATATAAAATTCAATTAGATCTATACAAACAAATCCTTCAAAAAATTTATCCAAAAAAAGAAATTCTGTGTCTTTTAATGTGGATCTAAAATTTCTAATTTACTGAACTGGCCTTTCAGCATTTCCTAAAGCAGGAGAACCTCCAAATGGGGTATAATTTTGAATACCAATTGGTGAAGTTGGAGCGGCAGGAGCAACTACTTTCTTTTCACTTTCTTTGGAACCCGGAACCGGTTTTCCGGTTCTCATTAACATATTATTATAAACACAAACAATATCATTACCGTTTCTTAAGGTAAATTGGGCAGCAATTCTTTCGACAATTAAATATTCTCCAGCGGCTCTAAAATTAACAAGTGATTCAAAACCAGAAGAATCAACACTGAAAATTGCTGGTAAATCTCCACCTCTTTTAGTAAATTGAAAATAAGTAAATTCACCATTATCAAATACTTTTATAGGTGCAATTGATGGTTCACCAGTTAATTCATAATTGAAATTATAAATACTAAGATTTCTCATATCTGGCTCATCAGAAATTGGAGCTTTAGGAAACTCTAAAATATTTTTATCTTTTTCATCAGGATAAACAAATTTTACGACAAAGATTAGATCTTTATCATCAATACCCTTAGCTTCTTTGGCAGTTAATTCAAATTGATAAATCTTTTTATTGGTAATAACTGTCATATTGGTATCAGGCTTATCGCCTATTGGCTTAAGGAATAAGCGATTTCCTAAATGTTCGAAAAGCCATAGGGCTGGATTTCCCATTGAAATCGTAGAAACAGTTTCATCATCATCAAATTCAATAAATCCTTGATAGGAATAATGCCCAATATAACGGTAAACATCATTAGGATTATAGACGTAAATCCTAAATTTCTTTTCATTTCCCAAGAACCTTGGCAATTGCGAAGCATTAGCATTAACACTGAATAATAGTAATAATATGATAAAAATTATTTTTTTCATTTTACTAAAAAGTTTTTATATTCAACCACAGTAAATTCTAAATTTTTTTTAAGATTTTTTGCATCAATTCCGGGAAATTTAAATTTAATTTTAGCCAAATATTTTTGCTTATCATCGACAGTGCCATTATCAAAATTTACAACATTATATCTAATTTCAACTTCTAATGGAAGTTCAATAGACATGAAATCTTTAGCACGGTCAACAAAATTATTTAACTCAATTCTTTTAAAAGCAAAAGAAGTAACTTTGACTGATCTGGTAATATTTTTTCCCCAATTCATAATTGGGCTAGAAGGATTATCTTTACTCATAAATTCCTGAAAAGCCCGATATTCAGTAATTGATGAATTATTTTTTATGGCAGCAAATTTTTTATTTAGAGCTTCAATATCAGCTTTTCTAAAATCAAAACTTTCTCTGTTTTTTAAATATTCAATTAATAAATATCTAACTACCGCTTCATCAATAGTTCTTATATCTTCAGAATTGCGTAAACTTTTAATAACCGGAATATATCTGGAAGTATCTTTGGCTTTGATAACAACCGGAATATGCTCAACTAAAGGCAAAGAATTAAAAATAATACTTACCAAAACATAGCTTATTAGCAAACAAAGCATTGCAATAAAAAACAACATGGTTCTTTCGCAGATAGGATTTACATAACGAAATACGTACCACTCCATAGCATCTTTAAAATACGACCCATCTTTGACTGATTGTTTAATAAACTGATTATACTCTTGCTGCTCCTGATCTGGTGTCATGCTTAATTAAAAAATTATTTTATACCAATTATAGCATTCTTTTTGATAGAATTTACGATTAAAATCATTTTTGCAAATGATTTCTCTAAACTCATAATATCTGCGCTTCTAAATACCAAAGAAGTTCCTTTATTAAAAGGATAGCTTCCCATTGAAACATTAGGGAATTTTTTTTGTAGTTCTTCTAAATCTTTAGCTATAATACTTTCAGTTAAAGATATTTTTAGTTCTTTTGATAAAATTTTACTGCCACCAATCAATTCTTTTTTAGCTGCTTTAAACATTGCTCTCATAATTTTTGGAACGCCCGCCATAACAATCACATTATCAATAATAAAACCTGGGGCAGAACTTACAGGATTATCTAATAATCTTGATTTACTCGGCACATAAGCCATTTTTAATCTAGCCTCATTAATCCCAGCTTTTCCATAATAATGAATTAAAATTTGCTCGGCCTCTTTATTTTTTATTAATTTATCTCTGAAAGCTTTAGAAATTGCAAGAGAGGTAATATCATCATGAGTTGGGCCAATTCCTCCAGAAGTAAAAACGTAAGTAAACTTTCTTCTAAGAATATTTACTGCATCAATAATTTCTTTTTCAACATCAGGTACAACACGAACTTCTTTCAATGAAATTCCGATTTTAGCTAAATTAATTGCCAAGAAATTCAAATTTTTATCTTTGGTTCTGCCGGATAAAATCTCATCTCCGATAATTATATAAGCTGCATTAATAAAATTATTATTTTTCATAAATTTAATAGTTTTGGTGCACCCGAGAGGATTTGAACCTCCAACCTTTGCCTTCGGAAAGCAACACTCTATCCAGTTGAGCTACGGATGCAGGTTAAAAATACATTTTATATATTCAACTTATTCTTCAGAAACTTGCTCAACCGAAACAACTTCTGGAACATAGTGTTTTAACATATTCTCAATTCCATTCTTCAAGGTAACTGTTGAACTTGGACATCCAGAACAAGAACCTTTTAACTCAAGAAGAACAACCCCATCTTCAAAACCACGATAAATAATATCACCACCATCCATTGCCACTGCCGGTCTAATTTTAACTTCCAATAATTCTTTAATTTGTTTTACAACATCACTGTCTGCTTCATTACTATCAGACTTCACTTCATCTTTATCATTAAAAATCGGTTTTTTTGAAATAAAAAAATCCATTATTGTTGTCAGAATTTCGGTTTTGATTTCTAACCAATTTTTATTATCAAATTTATTAACAGTAATAAAATCAGAACCAAAAAAAATCGAATCAACTCCAGAAATTTCAAATAATTGTTCGGCTAACTTTGATTTACCCAAAGCCTGATCTTTATTTTTATATTCAGTAATACGGTTACCCGCAACTTCCAATCCATCTGGAATAAATTTCATACTATTAGGATTAGGTGTTGGTTCGGTTTGTATAAACATAAATTTCCATTTTCATTAAAAAAACTAAGCTATTTTTCAAGCCTTATTTATAACAAATTAATAATGTTTTTTCAATTTAATTATATTTAACAATTATAGCGTTGATTATTAAGTTGGTAACTGACAATATTGTTAAGTTTGCTGACTGATCTTAAAAAATTATTGGAGAAAACCCGAAATGGCAGAGAAAAAAAATGATGCCACATCTATTCTGGCAAAAATTCGCCAAAAAATGAATAAAATTGAAAAATCTCATGATGAAATCAATTTAGACAACGAAATCCAAGATTTATTACCAATTTTAGATACGGAAAATTATCAGCCAACTACTCAAACTAAATCTTCTATAAAAAATGAAGAAATTCCTGCAAAAAATAATTCAAAATTTGAGGATGATGATATTTTTGATGATATAAATTTCAAAGAAGATGAATCGTCAAATGATGATGAAACAAATTCTGATCTTGATTTAGATGAATTGGTAAACTCCAAAACTCCTACTGAAACAACATCAAAATCAACTAAAACCTCAGTTGAAAAAGATAAAAACAATGTCTTTGATGATGAAGATTTAAAATTAGATATTGATCTTGAAATTGAAGATAACGATGAATCCGAAGAAGAACAAGAAGAACAAGCCGAAGAAGATTTTGACGATATAAATTTAGAAGAATTAGAAGAGTCCGATGATAAAATTGATAATTTATCAGAAAGTTCTAAAGATCAATCAGTATCAGTTAAACAAAATACCAACCTAAAAACTTCAAAAGAAGAACAAGATGATGATATTTTAAATTTCGACTTTTTAGAAGAGGAGCAAGAAATCAAAAAGGAATCCACAACCTCATCAGAAAATAAAACTCAATCTACTTCTACTTTTAATAGAACAGAACTTCCTGAATTAGATGATTTAGATGATATTGATGATATTGATGATTTACCAAAAATTGAAAAACAAAATTCTACTAATCATTCTTTAGATTTAGAAGAAGAATTTTCCAAAGAAGATTCTGTTGATGAGAATGATGATGATCTTCTTGAAGAAGAAGATGATGATTTTCTTGAAGAAGAAATTGATGATAAGAAAGAATATGATAGAAAAATTCCTGATCAAAACCACCAATCTTATCAACAGCAATCTAAACCAGATATGATATCTAAAAAGGTAATGGATGAAGCTCAGCAATCAATCAAAAAATTAGTACAAGCAGTTCCAAAAAAACAAGAAATGCTCTTTGAAAGATCTCCAGCTTTTAGATCGGGAGAAACTATTGAAGACATAGTAACTTCAATGCTCAGACCAAAATTAGAACAATGGTTTAATGAAAATTTACCAATGATGGTCGAAAAAATTGTTCGTGAAGAAATTAAGAAAATTATCCCAAAACACGAAGATTAGTTAATTCTTAAATAGATTGATTTGGTTATTTTAAACCACTCCAGCTCTTAAACAATCATGAATGTGAAGTATTCCAACCACATTTAAATCGTCTTTATCTGCTTTGTTTTTGACTACAAAAAGGCTAGTGATCGATTTTTTATTCATAATTGCAATAGCTTCAACTGCCAACATATCAGGCTCTACTACAATTGGATTTTTCGTCATCAAATTTAAAGCATCCATTTTCATCAAATCCTGACTTATATGCCTTCTTAAATCACCATCAGTAATAATACCAATTAATTTATGATTTTGATCAATCACTCCAGCGCATCCTAAATGTTTAGAAGTCATTTCGATCAATATTTCCTGAATAGAACTTTGATTAGAAATTAAAGGTAGTTGTTTTTCCATTCGCATTAAATCTTTAACTTTGATAAATTGCGCACCAAGCTTTCCTCCAGGATGAAAAACATTGAAATCATCATTGCTAAAACCTTTAGCATCAAGCAAAGCAACTGCAATAGCATCACCTAAAGCAAGCATCATTGTAGTTGAGGTAGTTGGTGCTTTTACTTTATTTGCTTCTGGCACGTTAGGCAAAATCAAAGGAACATCACTGCTAACTGCTAATTCAGAATTAGGATTTCTGATCATTGAAATTAGAGGAATTGAGAATCTCTTACAATAATAGATTATGTCTTTTAATTCTTTAGTTTCACCAGAATTAGAAAGTAGAATTACCACATCATCTTTGGTAATCATTCCTAAATCACCGTGACTTGCTTCACCAGGATGAATTGAAAAAGCTGGAGTTCCAGTGGAAGCTAAAGTTGCAGCAATTTTTCCGGCAATATGACCGGATTTTCCCATACCACTAATAATTACCCTGCCCTTAATTTTTGCAATTAAATCAACAGCATTCACAAAATTATCACCAAAAAAATCAAGTAGCGCTTTAAGTCCTTCTATTTCTGTATTGATAGTGTTTTTCGCCGACTCCAAATACCCATTTTTAACTTGATTATTGACCATTTCTAATTATGTTTAATTGCTTGCAAATGCAGTACAGAAGTTAGCTAAACAATAATTTTTTACAAGATTTTTATTATGAATATTAATTTATCTAAAGATTTATCCCAAGGGCAAATTTTAAATGAATTTTTAGAAGCAAAAGCCATTTTAAAAGGTCATTTTATTCTCTCTTCTGGTC
>CAMDAI010000081.1 GCA_945888585.1 Rickettsia typhi
TTATCAAAAGACAGTATTTTAATTTTGGCGGATGAATCAGGAAATGGAAAAAAATCCAGCGAAATTTTACCAAAAATTAATTTAGATAAATTATCGGAAATAATTATTTTTATTGGCCCAGAAGGTGGTTTTTCCAAAGAAGAATTTGATCTCTTTTATTCTTTTTCCAATTTAATCCCAATTAATCTTGGCCCAAGAATTTTGCGTGCTGATACCGCCATAATTTCTGCCATAACTTTAGTTCAGGAATTTTTAGGAGATTTTAATTTGAAATGCAGATTTCAAGAATAATGGAAATTGTGTAGAATTTTATCTTTTAACTTAGTGGAAAGATCATAATAAATTGCTACTATTGATATGGTTGATAACCTGTTTCAACTTAATCAAAAAAGTTTAAAAGTTGCAGACGCTCCACATGCTGGACAAATTTAGAACCAATATGAAAGAGATAATCTATGCGGTAAGATGTTCAGAATATTGCGTTAGATTGGGTTTAGCTAATTGACAGAGGGATATCTAAGCGTGAATCCCTCTCTAAAATTCTTATAATATTTGATTATAGAGATTAGTAAAAATTAAAAAAGAAAAAGGGTAGAAAAGTAAGCTGAAGAATATAAAGTTTTCCTCACCAAGAAATTTAACCTTTCTTACCTTCTGGTAAGTAAAAAATGTAATGAATGATGATAAAAAATAATCATAATTTTAAGTTTATCGATCTATTTGCAGGCGTAGGAGGAATAAGGCTGGGCTTTGAAGATATTGGAGAGTGTGTTTTTTCTTCTGAGTGGGATAAGCATGCACAAACTACTTACGAAGCTAATTTTGGAGATACGCCAAATGGAGATATTACTTTAATAGATGAAAAAGATATTCCTAGCTTTGATATATTACTTGGCGGTTTTCCATGTCAGCCATTTTCGAATGCTGGTCTAAAGATGGGGTTTGAAGATACGAGAGGGACTCTATTCTTTCATATTGCAAGAATCATCAATCATCACAAGCCAAGGATAGTTTTTTTAGAGAATGTAAAAGGGTTAAAGAGTCATAACAAAGGCAATACTTATAGGACTATTCAGAACACTTTAGAGGACATGGGGTACAATGTTTACTCGCAAGTGCTTAATGCTAGAGATTTTGGAGTTCCTCAGAATAGAGAGAGAATTTATATAATAGGGTTTTTGGATAATGTAGATTTTTCCTTTCCAAAGCCATTATTTAAGACGGTTAAGGTAGGCGATATATTAGAAAATAATGTATCCGAGAAGTATACAATATCAGATAGGCTTTGGGCTGGTCATCAAAGGAGAAAAAAAGACCATATTGAAAAGGGTAATGGTTTTGGCTACTCTATGTTTGATGAGGATTCCTTGTATACTAGTACGATTTCAGCTAGATATTATAAAGATGGTTCGGAAATTTTAATTAGACAGGAAGGTGCAAATCCAAGAAAATTAACACCTAGAGAAGCAGCGAGATTACAAGGTTTTCCAGATAATTTTAAAATTGTGGTTAGCGATACCCAAGCTTATAAGCAATTTGGAAACAGTGTTTGCGTTCCAGTGATAAGAGCTTTGTCTAATCAAATCAAATTATCACTAGAGAAGCCACGTAAGAAATACAAACTAAGAGAATTAGACTTACTCAATTATACTTATGAAGATAGAAAAATTACAACTTTCTAAGCAAAAGACAGATATTAATTTAAGATTCTATTTTTTCTTAAAGCACATCAACAAGCTGAGTCCAACAAATCGTCAATTAATCTCGGTAATTGAGAATATTAATTTACTTAAATCTAATCCAAGTTCTTTAATAGAGAGCTTAGAAGGCATATTTAATAAGTCTCAACCAAAACTTGAGTATATAAAAGAGATGGGCTTGAGACTTGTAGAGTCTAAAGATATTGAGCTTTTTGATTTTAGTTTAAGGCTTTATCAGATAAAGGATTTGCTGTTAGCGGAAGCTAAAGTTTCTGAAACTATAGATCTTGATCAACTTTCTAATCTAGATCCATTATCGCTTGAATATGATAAAATATCAGTTCTAAAGCCATATAAAACAAGAGTTAGTGGTGCATTATTGGCTTTGTTATTTTTTAAGAAATTGGATAATGGAGAGATCAATTTTATGTCGGAGGACTCTTGTGATCTCTTGACTGATTTAGTTAAGAAGGCAGCTAATCTAAAAAAGCAGGGTTTAGAATCGAACCAAATATTTATGCTTATGTTCAGTGAGTCAATAAACCAATCAATTATATCCGACTCAGGCACAAACTACGAGAGCAGAATACTATCGGTTTTGAATAAAATAGGTATTAATGATGTTAGTAAAACCCATGACAAAAATGATAAAAGTACAGAGTATGACTTTTTCTTTGAAATAGGGGGCAAGAGTTATGGAATAGGTTCTAAGAGGACTTTAAGGGAGAGATACAAGCAATTTATCAAAACAGCTTTAACAAGCAAAATAGATGTTTCTATAGAGATCACAATAGGACTAGATTTAAACGAAGAAAAGGCTAAGACGATAATAAGTCACGGAACCTATATTTTTGTTTCTGATGAGATATATCAAACCAGAGATTTTTTAAGAAAAATGAATAAGGTTTATTCGGTAAAAGAATTAAATCTTAAAACTCTTAAAAAATTAGGATTAAAGAATTAAAGATATAATGAAGCAAAGCCAGCCCCAATATTTCTCAGACCACTTCAAAATAGACAAAGCCAAGCTTAAAGAACTTAAATCATTGAATCTTTAATTTTCTTGGCAATGTTTTTTCCAATTCCCGGTATAATTGCTAATTTTTCCAAACTGGCATCTTTAATGGCCTGAACTGAACCAAAATGGTTGAGAAGTGCCATTTTACGGCTTCTGCCAATGTTGGGAATTTCATCTAATTCAGATTTTATCATTGATTTAGCGCGTTTAGAGCGGTGAGTGCCGATAACAAAATTATGAGCTTCATCCCGAAGTTTTTGTAAATAAAACATTACTGGATTTGATTTTTTTAAAGTAAAACTAGTAATAAGATCTGGGCCATTTTTCTTATGAAAAAATTCTTCACCAGCATTGCGATTTGGTCCTTTAGACATGGCAATATAATGCAATTTATCGGTAATTTGTAATTTATTAAACACATCGGTCGCTGCGGATAATTGGCCTTTGCCGCCATCAATAATAATTAAATCGGGAATTACAGTTTCATTAATGCCATTTTTAAAACGTCTGGACAGCACCTGTTTCATCATAGCGCAATCATCTTTTTCATCTAATTCTTCGCCTCTGATATTAAATTTACGATAGCCATTTTTAACAAAACCATTCTGGTCGGCAACCACCATGGCTCCCACTCTATATTCACCGCTAATATGGCTGTTATCATAAATTTCAATACGATTGGGAATTTCGGGTAAATCAAAAATTTCTTTGATTTCTGCTAAAATTTTCTGATCGGTTATTTTGCTGTTTAACCTTTGTTCTAATTCTTTGCTGGTAGTTTGAATTTTTTCAGAAATTAAATTTAATTTTTCTCCCTGCTTCGGAACTATGATTGGGATTTTTCCTAAAAATTCTAAAATAACTTCCTCTTCTTCCGCTAAAGAGTGGCTTATAATCAGGCTTTTCGGTATTTCCTGTTTTAAATAAAATTGGGCAATAAAAGAAGAAATTATTTCTGCATCGCTTTCATCTTCGGCGGTCATAAAATAAAATTTTGATCCATAAAAATAACCGGAGCGATAAAAAGAAATTCCAATACAAGACAAATTATTTTTTCTAACTAATGCAATTACATCAACATTTTCTAACCAAGCCGAATTTGAATTATATTTAGCTTGAATTCCAGAAATAGCCTTGATGCGATCACGCAGAATGCCGGCTTGTTCATATTCCATATTTTGGCTGAGAGCTTGCATTTTTTTAGCTAATTCTTCTTGAATTGTGGCATTTTTGCCGTTTAAAAAATCTCGCGCCTGATTAATTAAATTTTGATAATTATCTTTACTAATTAAGTTAACACAGGGAGCGGAACATCTTTTAATCTGATATTCTAAACATGGTTTAGTACGGCTTTTGAATTCATTATCCAAGCAGCTTCTAAGCAGGAAACTTTTTTTTAGAAGATCAATTGTGGTATAAACATCAGAGCTACTGGCAAATGGACCGAAATAATGGCCTTTACGAATTTTTTTACCGCGATGTTTCATAATTGCGCCAAACTCATGATCAAGACTGATAAAAATATAAGGAAATGATTTATCATCACGCAGCAAAATATTATAGCATGGCTGAGATTGTTTGATCAGATTGCATTCTAGAATTAATGCTTCCGCTTCAGTTCGAGTTGTGCTTATTTCAACTTTAGCTGCTAGAGATACCATTTTCCTAATTCTGATACTTAAGCGATTAGGATCGGTATAATTTAATAATCTTTTTTTTAGATTTTTAGCTTTGCCAACATAAAGAACCTGCTGTTTTTCATCAATAAATTGATAAATTCCAGAGCCAGTTGGAAAATTAATAATGAGTTGTTTTAAATTTTCACTGAGCAATTTATTGTTAATTAAATTATATCATTTTCTATTACGCTTGAGCTTTGCGCGCGGTTAAAAATCAAAGATTTTTACATACCAACTCCCATCTAAAGATTGGAATTGGTATTAGTCTATAATTATGGTTGAAGCGCTTAAAATATTGAAGTCATGATATTCTTTTGTAAATTAAAAAAAATACCTTATTTTAATGGCTCTTAACTATTAATTTCCAGTCTTTCCTAATTAACCAATGGCTATCACAAAAGAGCAATTAGCAGAAATATCAAAATTACGCACCAATAAGGCAACCACTATTCGTCCGGTTTCGGAAGAATTGGAAAAGGTTTTATACGAGCCATTTCAAGTGTTAGATCATGGTTTTGTACGGGTGGTTGATTATATGGGAAATGATTCTTCGGTGGTGCAGGCTGCTCGGGTTTCTTATGGATCTGGTACCAAAAAAGTTAATGCGGATAAGGGTTTGATTAATTATTTGATGAGCCATCGCCACACCACACCTTTTGAAATGTGTGAAATTAAATTTCATATTAAATTACCAATTTTTGTAGCACGTCAATGGATTCGTCATCGTACTGCTTCAGTAAATGAATATTCGGCACGTTATTCAATTATGGAAGATGAGTTTTATATTCCTAGGCCTGAGCATTTAGCGGCGCAATCTAAGCAAAATCATCAAGGTCGTGATGAGGCCGGAAGTTTAACTGTTGATGAACAAAAGCGAGCTTTAGAAATTCTAAAAAAAGATTCAGTTAATTGTTACGATCATTATTTAGAAATGATTAACCAAGATAAAAACGGAAATCAAATTGATCAAAATAAAGATGGTTTAGCTCGTGAATTGGCTAGAATGAATCTTCCAATTAATTGTTATACGCAGTGGTATTGGAAAATTGATTTACATAATTTATTAAATTTCCTAGCGCTTCGGGCCGATTCCCATGCTCAATATGAAATCCGTGAATATGCTAAAGTAATGTTAGATTTGGTTCAAAAATGGGTTCCTCATTCTTATGAAGCTTTTGCTAAACATAGAATGAGTGGAAAAGAATTATCTGGTATGGCTCTTGAGGTTGTTAAAAAAATGATAAAAGGTGAAAAAGTTGAGCAAGAAGATAGTGGTTTAAGTTTGCGTGAATGGAATGAATTAATGTTAATTTTGAAATAACTTTAAATTGAGTATCTTATGGGAATTGGAATTTGGGAATTGGTTTTAATATTGGCGATTGTACTTTTGGTATTTGGTGCTGGCAAACTTCCTAAGGTTATGGGTGATGTAGGAAAAGGTATTAGAAGTCTTAAAGATAGCTTGAAAGGTAATGGTGAGCAAAAAAAAATTGATGATAAAAACGATCAAAATTCTTAAAATTTTAAACAGTGAAAGATAAAAGAGTAGCGACTACAGAAATATTGGAAAATGTGGTCAAAAAAACCTCTTCTGATAATAAGTCCGACAAAGTAATGGTTAAAGATTTAATCGAGGCTCTAGATACTGGTGGCTTTGGTTTGGTTATAATGATTTTTTCTTTACCGGTTTTAATTCCGTTACCGCCACCATTTCCAAGTTTAATTTCAGTACCGTTGGTTATTTTTACTTTTCAAATGATGATTGGTTTTGATGCACCAAAGCTTCCTAAAAAATTTGCTAATATTTCTGTTAAAAGAACAATTTTAGCAACAATGGTAGAGAAATCTTCACC
>CAMDAI010000082.1 GCA_945888585.1 Rickettsia typhi
TCTCTAGAAAAAGATGTAGTTAGAGGCGACATTCTTAAAAGTGGAACCAGAATTGATGGCAGAACTACTGAAACTGTTCGCCCAATCAAAGCTGAAGTTGGAATTTTACCAAAAGTTCATGGTTCAGCTCTATTTACTAGAGGAGAAACTCAAGCTTTGGTTGTTGCTACTGTTGGATCATCAAGAGATGAACAAACAATTGATGGTTTAGATGAAACTCTAACCAAAGAAACTTTCATGCTTCACTATAATTTTCCTCCATATTCTGTTGGTGAAACCGGCAGATTAGGAACTCCAGGTAGAAGAGAAATTGGTCATGGAAAATTAGCTTGGAGAGCAATTAATCCAATTCTTCCAAGTCAAGAAACTTTTGGCTACGTTATCAGAGTTGTTTCTGAAATTACCGAATCTAACGGCTCATCTTCAATGGCCACTGTTTGTGGAACTTCACTAGCTCTTATGGATGCTGGCGTTCCTCTTCCAAGACCAGTTGCGGGAATTGCAATGGGCTTAATTAAAGAAGGTAGTAACTATGTAATTCTATCTGACATTATGGGTGATGAAGATCACTTGGGTGACATGGATTTCAAAGTTGCCGGAACTAAAGATGGTGTAACTGCTCTTCAAATGGATATCAAGATTAATGGTATCACTCCAGAAATTATGGAAAAAGCCTTGAATCAAGCTTATACTGGGAGATTGCACATTCTAGACAAAATGTCAGAAGCTCTAACTTCCGCCAGAACTGAATTAAGCGGTAATATTCCAAAGATTGAAACTATTAATATTCCAGTTAAAAAAATTAAGGATGTTATTGGTTCAAGAGGTAAGGTAATTAAAGGAATATGCGAAGAAACTGGTGTTGTTATTGATATCAATGATGATGGCGTAGTAAAAATTGCATCTAACAATCCAGAAGCTACTAAAAAAGCTTTAGCAATCATCAACAGTATTGTTTTTGAACCAGAAGTTGGCATTATTTATGAAGGTAGCGTAGTTAAAGTTATTGATGCTGGCGCATTCATTAACATCGCTGAAGGTAAAGATGGCTTCGTTCATATTTCTGAGCTTGCTGAATATAGAGTTGATTTTGTTGAAGACATTATCAATGAAGGTGATTTAGTTAAAGTTAAAGTGATTGGTTTTGATAAAAAAGGCCGTCCAAAATTAAGTTATCGTTCAGTTGATCAAGTTACTGGCGAAGACATTTCTCATAAATTTCCAGCTCCAAGAGAAGATGATCGTGATGATCGCGGTGGTGATCGTGGAAATCGTAGAGATCGTGATGATCGCGGTGGTGATCGTGGAAATCGTAGAGATGACCGCAATCCTCCTGAAGAAAAGAAAAGAAGAAAATTCTTTGGAAATTAATCAAATTTAATTTTCTAAAAAATAAAAAGGCAGAAAGCCGGAATTAGAAATAGTTCCGGTTTTTTTGTTGGATTTTATATTAGGTTTTATCAACAAAATCGAATAGATTTTAGGATTTTAATTTTTTAAACGTTGCTTTAGGATGTAAAATATAATTTAGGAATATCAAAAGATTTTACAGATTTCCGAGTTGTTTTGCTAATTCTAATATGTGTGATTCATAGACATCCTAACTAAAATGTCAGATTAAATTTAAACTATTACACATAAATTCTGATAAGTATCCATTTTTTTAATTATGCCTATTTTTTTTGTTAATGTAGACATATTTACTCCTGTAAAATTTTGTTTTTATTAATTGAAGAAGTGATTAAACTAAAATTGTTGTTCTCCTAAAATCCTTGAAGAAACCGGCCTTCCATTACTATCTCTAATGGTTGTTCTTGGGGTATCAGGCCCCTTCTCTTCTTCTGTTCCAAATGAATCTATAGCATTAAGTAAAAATTCTTTTTTTGTTTTACCACAGGATCTCTCATTGAACTTACTCCTATTTCTCTAAATTCTTCTATTTCCACAAAAGTTTTTAAAGCTTCACTAAACTCACGAACTAAATCAGCTGCCGAAACCCCATCATTATTTCTAATTCCCCAATTTCTATGATTTTCAGTTTGATTATTGGCTTGCTGATTAAACAATATTTTGAAAGGCTCTAAATCTCCATTTTCTGCAGCATATTGCGTAATTAAATGCATAGCTGTATTGCCATTTTCATCCTGAATATTTTGACGATGAGACCAACCATCTGTCATTAATAATTTTAACCTATTTAGATCCGTCTTGCCACTTTGATATTTTTTTAACCAATCTCCAATGGTTATAGGCCTTCCTTTTTCTTTAGCAAAATCATCTACTTGATCATATACATTTTTTATTAACTTAAATTGATTTTCTTCTGGTTCATTTTCTTTAATATATTCTATTCTTGCATTTAAAAGAATATAAACCTCATTTAAACTATTCAGACCATGAAAGAATGATTTGCCAGTTTTCTTATTTATTGATTCTGGCTCTGCTCCATAAACACGTATATTTTCCTCCAGTCCTTCCAACAATTCTCCTCCAGTTCCACCTTTATAATCTTCTAAATCTACTAATGGTAATGTTTCAAATTTATTTACATTCTCTGAATTAGATTTTTTAGCATGTTGGTTCAGAGTTATACCAGCTGAATTAAGAGTTTTTCTAAATCTTTCTTTTTCCTCAAGACTTATCTCTTCAGAACTATCGAGTAAAACACCGAACATTTGTTGATTTTCATCAATTATATTTTTAAAAGTTTTTTCAACTGGTGGTAAATACAGATTGTTCATAGAAAGAATACGGGGGTTTTGTTTTATCATTGGACAATTCAAAACTGTTCTTACTAACAAACCTAATGATTTTTCTCCATTAATAACTGATGATGCAAGTCTAGGCAAAGCATTATTGTCCGATCCTATATTATATTGCTCTAACACATACTCTTTAAATTCAGTTATCTTTGAACAAAATTTATCTTTTTCTTGTTGAGATATTAGGTTTTTCTTTACTAATTCTGTCAATGCACCTTCCGAAGAACTATTTATTTTCATTGCCAAACTATCTGCTGCCGAACCAGGACTATCAAATGACGGAAAATAATAAGGATTCACTCCAGGAGTATTAACTAACTTGATTATTTTTGCTAAATCATTTTGATCAAAAAATTGTTTAACAGCTAATTTATGTAATTCTTTATTTAATTTATCTAAATCCTCTTTATTTTGACCAAATTTTTTCTCTATTATTTTTTTATTATTTACATCAACTCCTGTTTTTTTAGATTCTAATTGACATGATCTAATTATTAATTCGTAGACATTTTTTAGTCTATTACCATCTTCTGGATCAATTACCGGGCTACCATCTATATTAAAAAAATATCTGTCTAGAGTTACTCCGCTTTTGGTATTTGGAGTTGGAACTTTATGAATGATATCATCAGCATAATTCACAATTTCTGCTAAAAAGTTTTGAAATTGTTCTTGACTAGAAAGTGATCTAACAAAATCATCATATCGATTTCCCACAAACTCAGATTGAGATAAAGATACTATCTGAGATATTGCCTTCATTGCTCTATCATCTTTGTCCATACCAAGATCTTGAATTTTACCTGTGGATGATTCTTGAGAGCCAAAAATTAAAGAAAGTGACGATTTATTAATTGAATCCATATGTTTTTGTCTAAGACCTAACGCTCCTGGTTGTCTATAAGACTCAATATGTTTATCAAAACCAGGTAATCTGCCACAAGCACTTTCTACCATATTTTCCGCAGCAAATGATCCGCACGAAGAACCATCTCGCTGATGT
The DNA here is from genome assembly GCA_945888585.1 of Rickettsia typhi. Taxonomy (GTDB): domain Bacteria; phylum Pseudomonadota; class Alphaproteobacteria; order Rickettsiales; family UBA1997; genus CAMDAI01. The sequence continues at coordinate 3,766 of CAMDAI010000082.1, forward strand.
GAAGAACCAGTACTAGAAGGATCATATTTATCTTCTTTAACTTTGCCCGAAATTGGATGAGTTCTTGTTTTAACTGTCCAATGCATTGGTTGATGATATAGCGAAATTGAAATCGGAGTATAATTTTCGTTAGCAATCCCTGTTTTTTCTATAAGATCCCTTACAGCTTCTTCGACATGATTCAAATTTTCTGGATCATTACCTTCTCCAGCTTTATAACCAATAATCTCAGTAATTATTATAGGATCATCTTTTTCGTTTAGATAAAGGGAATAATTCCCTTCTGTATCTTTTGTTAATAAAACTGCATCACCACCAAATTGTGGAGAACGAGAAACTCTTCCAACGCTATCTTCAAACAATGATTTTTTGAATACAAGATCTCCTGTTAAACTATCTACGGTACAAAATTCAATATTCTTATGTTTTTCTTTTAACGAAGCCTCGAATGAGGCAAAAATCTCATTATCACTATATAGATGATCGGGATGTGTTAGTGAATTTGTTTTATTTTTCATATTTGAATATATTTAGATAAGAATTAATTTCTGGTTCGTGCAATTTAGAAATTAACATAAACAAATCAACAAAATTTATTAATTTTAAAATGAAAATTGGTATTATATCTTCTTAAAACTCTTCTTTTATCTTCATCAAAATTAAATGTGAATTAAGAGTTGCTTTATGTTCAAAACCATAATCAACACTTAATATTGTATTGCTTTTATGATAAGCAAAAAACTCAGTTCCTAATTTCAAACTACTATTATCCTGATTGGAAATTTTAGAATCAAAATTTGTTTTTTGATCAATAAAACTTGCTACTGTCACTGGAGCATCATTAATTAAAGCATATCCATAAGAAATTTTTAAATTTGCCACAAATTTTCTAAATTCAGGAAGCTCATAAATTGGGGAATTATAACCAAAATTTAAACCAATCCGCCCTTCTAAAAAATTTGCTGCAACATGACCAACATTTAAATTTAATTGGTCCGCACCCTTCTCATGATAACTGGCAATATCATTATGTAAAAAATTTAGAGAAATTTCAGGAAGAATATAAAAATTATTTTCTAAATTTTTGACAAAACCACTTTTAATTTTAGCCAAATAAGTTTGTCCGTAATATCTAGCTTTAGCATTGGAATTAACTGCCGAAATTGCCCGGTTTGAATTAAATTGATTGAAATCAAATCCTCCAACAGCATCAATAAAATATTTATCAAAAATTCCATAACCATAAATATTGATCTGATAAATATTAATTAAATTTCTTTTGTTACTATCAAGATTTTTTATTGAAGACTGGGCAAAGCTAAATGAAATTCCAATTCCAATATCATCTTTAATTTTTTTATCTAATCCAAAAATAATTCCTGCCGAATTGGCTTTATAGCCATCATCATCCTTAACTTGTTTTTGTGCTAGAGATTGTCCAAAACTCTGCATCCAGAAACTGTTTTTTAGAATTTCATCGGAATTACGAAAATTAATTTTTTCTAATCTGTTTTCTATAATTGTAGCAGAATTACTAACAATATTATTGATGGTCGCAAGCGAAGCCTTGGTTGAAGTTGGCGCTAATTGATTTAAGGTTTTGGTAATTTCTTCATTATTCAAACTAGCGCCACTTAAATATTCCTGAAATTCCAGTAATTTTCCACTACTGCTATTTCCAATAGAGTTTAGATTTTGATAAATATTTCCGGCATTTTGATTGGAAGTAATTTGTGAAGCAGGCAGCCGATCAATATTTAAAATTAAACCATTAGAAGTGGCTATTGTATTAAATTTAAGCAATCCAGAAACATTCGAACTTCCACCATTTACTGAAATATTTTCATCAGAAATTGTATTTATTGTCGAGCCAGAAGCAGCATTTATAATATTATATCTGGTACCACTGGAAATATAACCTTGATTTAAACTGGTGGTAATTGCTAATTTTGAATTAGCCTCAATAGAAGTAATACCATCTACCGTTAGATTTCCAACTCCATTATTTTTTAATGAAACCGCTAAATAATCACCATCATTCAAAGAAAAATTTCCAGTAATTATTTGATTTTGTGATCCAATATTAAGCACTCCTGAACCAGTTCCAGCAACATTTCCGAAAATAGTTAAATTATCTTCTTTTAAAAAATTTAAATTGCCGCCAACACAAATATTAGCAGCATAAATATTGGCAGAACTATCGATAGAACTGCCAGAATTAATATTTAAATTTGCTAAGGAATTACCTAAAATTCCAATTCCATTTTCAAATGTTATTTGAGAATTAGAAATATTTAAACTTCCAACTGAATTAGTTGAACCTTGAACTAAAGCGCTTAAAGAAGATCCGTTATTTAAATTTAAAGTAGAATTGTCATCAAACAGAATTTTATTAGCACTTATATTATTGCCGGAATTTAAAATGCTGCCCGACTTAATATTTAAAATATCAAGATCTCTAAAAGATTT
>CAMDAI010000083.1 GCA_945888585.1 Rickettsia typhi
TTAATATCATCATCAGTGATAACAACTATGTTTAATTTATTTTGAAAATATTCGTTAATTTGATCTAAAAAGATATTGCAGCGATTTCCATACCAATTCATTAGCTTAACCTTATTATTTTGGGTTTCAGCAGAAAGGCTGCAATAAAAGGTGGTGCTTGCTCCACCAAGTATGGTGCTAACACCAGCAGATTGAGAATATTGCCATTGATAATATTTATACTTACCAATAGGAATTGAATTATTAGGCATGCCAATTGCTCTAATCATATTGACAATGTGAACATCTTTTACCGCATCAACTTTTGTTGCGCCGGTTATAAATCTTGATACACCACTATCTTTACTTCCGCCCGACATTGTACAAGAATTAATAACAATGATAAGCAATAAATAAAATGCGGTATTTTTAAATAAATAGTGATTGTAATTTTTGATTATAAACATAGGCCGGTAGAATTTTAAATTACAAAATCAATAACATTGTCAAAATTTATCTTAAGCAATTGAATATTGATTTTGCAAGAAACTTTTAAGTAAGCTTTATTATTCAACCAGAAGCTTAATTTTTGGGAATTGCAATTTTGATATAATTTTTGATTTTCAAATTTCAAGATCGCTAAAAAGATAAAAAATATTATTGCTCTAAATCTTCCCTCTTTTAAAATAGATCATCCAATTAAATTTATAGATCAAAAAAATAAGGGCCAAAAAATGAGTGATATTCCAATAATATTTTACACTATTCCCATAATTTTTGTGCTATTTTTGGTTAAAACCAAAGAGAATATGGCGCATCGCATTGATCATATTATTGATCATTCCCTAAATAGCGGAATTACCCAAATGATTATTATTTTCATTCTGGCAGGAGCCTTTGCTAATACTCTGGCAGGAATGGGATCAGTTGAGGTTTTAAAATCACTAATTTATTATGCTATTCCGGAAAATTTAATTTTACCTGGAATTTTTGTAGTTTCGGGTTTGATTGCAACCGCCATTGGAACTTCAGTTGGAACGGTAGCAACTATGGCTCCAATTTGCTTAGCAATTGGCGGAACAAGTCAGGATAGTATTGCTCTGGCAGCTTCAGCAGCAATTGCTGGCGCTTATTTAGGCGATAATTTATCGATGATTTCTGATACCACTATTGCTGCTGTAAAAAGTCAAAATGCCGAAAATGACAAAAAATTCTTACTTAATTTAAAATTAATTATTCCAGGCATTATTTTAACCTGTTTAGTTTATGGAATTCATGAATTTAAAATTGAACATATAGAAAGCGCTTACAAACCAAGCCTTCATGATCTGTTAATAATTGTACCTTATATTTTAGTAATTGTACTTGGGTGTTTACGTTATCATGTTTTATTTGTACTGATGCTTAGCATTTTAATTTCATTTGCTATTGGTGCATTAATTAATATTTCACTTCTAACCATGATTAAAGCGATGGTTAGCGGTATGGGTAGCATGTTCGAAATTTCATCTTTTGTGGTTTTAATGTCGGTTATTAATTCGGCAATTAAAGCCCACGGTTGGATGGATAAGGTAGAAAATCTTTTGAAAAAAACCTCACAAAAATTTGGTCAGGGAGTTTCCTACGGCGTGTTATTTTTCTTCATGATCATAGCGAATTTGGTCACCGCCAATAATACTATTTCAATTATTATGTGTGGTGATATTGCTAAATCTCTAGCGGAAAAATTAAAATTAAATCGCAACCAAATGGCTACTTTTCTTGATATGTCATCTTGCTCAATTCAGCCTTTAATTCCCTATGCACCGCAATTAATTCTGGCTAGCGCTATTTGCAAAGTAGATATTTTGGCAATTTTACAACATTCCTATTATGCCGCTTTTATAATTATTACTATATTCATTTACTATATTGCTAATATTCGGCTGACACTAAAATTAAAAAAGGCCAATTGAAACCAAGTTAATCATATTTAAGATCTACCGACTTGCCATGGAAAATTCTATAAGCAAAAAAGGTATAAAAAATTAAGGCTGGCAACACAATCATAACGCCAAATAAAATCATTAATAAAGATTCTTTGGCACTTGCTGACTCTACAATGGTCAACATATTTGGCACAATATAAGGATAAAAACTGTAAGCCAATCCGTGAAAACATAGAATAAATATACTCACTACTAAAGAAAATGGCATCCAGCAAAATCTATCATCTTTGTAAGGTAAAACTCTAAGAGATAAATAAGCCATAATTATCACAATAGCGGTAATAACGGGAATCGGCGCCAACATAAAAAATTCTGGAAAACTAAACCATTTAGCAAAAATTCTTTCACTTACAATTGGAGTTGCAATTGAAACCAAAACAATTCCTATCACCGTTAATATTAAAGAAAACTTAGCCCATTTCACTGCTTTGATTTGGAGATCATGCTCTGATTTCATGATAAGCCAGCAAGCTCCCATCAAGCTATATCCACCAACAACACTAATTCCAACCAAAATTGAAAATGATAATGCTAAAAGATTTTTTTCAAAACCAAGAATATAAGATCCCAGCATGTAGCCCTGCATAAAGGCAGTTAAAAAAGATCCAATAAAAAATATATGATTCCAAAATTTCTTTTTTTCTGCCTGTACTTTAGCTCTAAAATCAAAAGCTACGCCTCTAAAAATCAGACCAATTAACATTAAAGTAACTGGCAGATAAAGATTGCTTAAAATTATACCATATGCTTTGGGAAAGGCTGACAATAATATACCAATCCCAAGTACTAACCAAGTTTCATTAGCATCCCAAAAAGGGCCAATTGAGGCAATCATTTTATCTTTTTCTTCATCTTCTACATTTCTAGTTAAAATTCCCACACCTAAATCATAACCATCCAGAACCGCATAAATCAGCATGGAAAGCCCCATCAAAAAAGCAAATATATAGGCCAGATAATCGCCGCTTTTAATTATTTCTGTTATCATAATGCCAAAATATAAATCTATTAGTACCAAAATTATTTGGTATGGGAACTCCCATTCTTATGAGACGCCAATAATTTGGCGTTCTTAAAATCAGAATTTGTTTCTCCAAACTTTTTAGCCATGTGAAAGATTGTTTTTATATAGGCCACTAATAAAAACAAATAAACTGATAAATAGCCAACCAAACTAATCATTATATTTTGTGGCGGCACCGAAGAAGCGGCATCGATAGTTTTTAAAATTCCGGTAACTAACCAAGGTTGTCGACCGATTTCAGTAACATACCAACCAGCTAAAACAGCAATACATCCAGAAAAACTCATTGCCACTAAAATATAAGCTAAAAACTTATTTAAATTATTAGTTAAAAATAAATTAAAAGCACAGAAGCTAGAAACTAATAACATCAAAAATCCAATTCCTACCATTATCCGAAAAGCAAAAAACACTGGCGTAACTGGCGGATGATTTTCAAATTCATTAATTCCTTTTACTTCGCCTTGAGAGTCGTGAGTTAAAATTAAACTGGCTAATTTAGGAATTTTAATTTCAAAATTATTGGTATGATTTTTTTCATTAGGAATAGCAAATAAAAGCAGCGGAGCTTCTGAAGTGGTTTCCCATAAACCTTCCATTGCCGCTATTTTTTGTGGTTGATATTTTAAGGTATTTAAACCATGCAAATCGCCCATCAATATTTGTAGCGGCGCTAAAATTGCCGCTAAAAAAATTCCAGTTTTGAGCGCTGCCATAATTGCATCGGTTTTTCCTTTATGCAAAAAACAAAAAGCTGAAACGCCAGCAACTAAGAAAGAAGCAGTTAGACCCGATGCCAAAAGCATATGAATTAAGCGATAAGGAAAAGAAGGATTAAAAATAATTTCTAACCAATTTTTGGCATGAACCACCCCATCAATAATCTCATAGCCGGCTGGGGTTTGCATCCAGCTGTTTAAAGCTAAAATCCAAAATGCTGAAATTGTAGTGCCAAAGGCAACTAAAAAAGTAGCTAAATTATGTAACCAGGCTGGAGTTTTTCTAAATCCAAAAAGCATAATTCCTAAAAAAGTCGCCTCTAAAAAGAATGCCGTCAAAACTTCATAAGCAAGTAAAGGCCCGGCAATATTTCCCACTTTTTGCATATATCCTGGCCAATTAGTTCCAAATTGAAAAGACATTGGAATACCACTCACTACGCCAATGGCAAAACTAAGAGCAAAAATTTTGGTGAAGAAAAAATAACTCTCCATCCATTTATAATTCTTGGTAAGAGTGTATCGAATTTTAAAGAAGAGTAGAATCCAACCAAGTGCGATAGTGATTGAAGGAAAGATGATGTGAAAGCTAATATTAGCTGCAAATTGAAGGCGCGATAGTAAGAATTGATCCATATAAACTACCTGATTTTATCTGTTGTACTAAAAAATATTGGCTAAACAAATTTAAGAAATTATAACCTGCTCAACTAAAAAATGCTATAAAACAAATTTACTCTTCAAATAAACCTTTTGATAATTGTTTATAAAGGCTAAGCAAAATTTTTTGTAATTTTTTCTGATCAATCCCAGAAAAATTTTCTTTATTGGATTCATTAACAATCTCAATTGCTTTTTGTAAAAGCTTATAACCATTTTCACTCAAAAAAATCACTTTAGCCCTGCTATCAGATTCATGCTGCTTACGACAAACCAAATCTTTTTTTTCTAATAACTTAATTACTTGAGAAACCATCATTGCATCAATGTTACTAAATTTTGCCAATTCAATTTGGGTTGCAACTCCATCTTCTCTGTTTAGCCAAGCAATTGCTGATAATATTTGAAATTGCATGTGAGTAATGCCAAAAACTGCTAATTTACTGTTTAAATCTCGTTTCAATAAATGAGTAATTTGCCACATCAAAAAACCACTATCATTTTTAAGGCAACAAAATTTTTCAGTTTTAGCGCAATCGAATTTGATTTTTTTGATTATTTTTCTAGTTCTGGCAATTTCTAATTTCATTTTTAATAGTTGCTATTTGCAGAAAATAATATATACATATATTACATATGCATATATAAATGTACAAGAATTTTATGATAAAAATTTATCCTTATGAAAATCTAGGACGCGCTAATCATGGCTGGTTAGATGCTCGCCATCATTTTAGCTTTGCCAATTATTACAATCCGCAGCGTATGAATTTTGGTACGATTATAGTTATTAATGATGATATTATTGGGGCTGGAACAGGCTTCGGTACCCATCCTCACAATAATATGGAAATTATTACTTATGTCAGAAATGGTGCTATAACCCATAAAGACAGCATGGGAAATATTGGCAAAACTGAAGCTGGAGACATACAGGTTATGAGTGCTGGTACTGGAGTTTTTCATTCCGAACATAATCTAGAAAATGAAGACACCAAACTTTACCAAATTTGGATAACCCCAAATAAAAAAGATGTTGAACCTAGATGGGAAGCTAAAAAATTTCCTAAAACTTTTGTTTTCAGTAATAGTAAATTACCAGTTTTAGTTTCGGGAAGAATTGAAGATAAAGATAAAAATGCTTTATTTATCTATTCCGATTCTGCAATTTACGCAGGAAATATTAAATCTGGAGATAAAGTAGAAAATAATATCAAACATCAAGCCTATATTTTGGCTTCAAATGGCAGCTTTACTGTTAATGGCGTTGCGATGAAAAAAGGTGACGGCGCTGAAATTGTGGGTGAAAAAATTATTAAAATCACTGCAATTTCTGATGCTGAAATCTTAATAATTGATGCACCATTAAATTAATAACTTTAACCTAAAAACTAAACATATGACAAATGACGAAAGAACTTTTTAGTTCCGAGTAATTTGCAACTCGTCCGATTAAAAAATAGAAAATCTACGAGTACAAATGACGGAGGAACCTTTTAGTTCTGAGTAATTTGCATAATTACAATAACAATAAAATGGAAATTATTATGACAAATGTAGCAATTATTTACTTCAGTGGTTATGGCCACACCACCAAACAAGCAGAAGCTGTAGAAGCCGGAATTAAACAAGTTTCTGATGTTACCACTAATTTAATTCAAATCGATAAAGAAGGAAATATCGCCCAAAAAGATTGGGAAATTTTAGCAGCCAGCAAAGCAATTGTTTTCGGTTCTCCAACTTATATGGGCAATGCTGCTTGGCAATTTAAGAAATTTGCCGATGCCAGTTCTAAAGCATGGTTTACTGGTCTTTGGAAAGATAAAATTGCCGCCGGTTTTACCAATTCCGCTTCAAT
>CAMDAI010000084.1 GCA_945888585.1 Rickettsia typhi
AATCGATTGATTTGATTCTAAAGCTAATTTTACAGATGAAGTTCTAAATTCGGCAGAGTAATTGCTTTTTTGTTGTCCAGACATTGTTTTGATTGTTTGTTGTTAAATGTATGAATTTAACTGTCCGGAAAAGTGTAGGCATATCATTCTTAAATTGACACGGAATTATGGACGTTCTCTTTTATTTTCTTTAAACACGATTATTATGTGGCCTTAGTCGATCTAAAACAGATTGCAGCACTACACTGGCAGCAATTTGATCTACTGACTTACTGCGATCTTTTTTCATTTTGAATTCGCTGATAAATTCATCGGCAACAAAAGTACTAAGGCGTTCATCAGCAAAAATTATTTTTTGATTTTGTAAAAATTGATCAAAATTTTCAGTAAATTTCCTAACAAATTTACTCATGGCACTTTCAGAATCATCCATATTTAATGGCAATCCAATTACTATTGCTTGAATGGAATTTTCTTTAATTATTCTTTCCAGGATTAAAAAATCAGCTTTGTTTGATTTACGTTTAATAGTTAATTTAGGAGTGGAAATGGTCCTAGACAAATCAGAAATTGCCACACCAATAGTCTTTGTACCAATATCAAGGGCCATTATTCTGCCTTCTTTTGACAAATCTTGATTTAGCTTTGTTAGATCATCATATATCATTTATTGATAAATTTATTGCATTTTTTTTGATAATGAACCAATAATAGAGGTCATTAATAAGCTTTTCCACCCCTAAATAAAATACCCTTATGACTGAAAATAAAAAAGATATAGCAACTCTTACACTTCCAGATGGTAAGCAAATTCAATTTCCAATTCATAAAGCTTCAATTGGACAAGATGTAATTGATATAACTTCGCTTTTAAAAGAAAGCAATATGTTTACTTACGATCCGGGTTTTATCTCTACCGCTTCTTGCGAATCAAAAATAACCTATATTGATGGCGATGCTGGAATTTTACGTCATCGTGGTTATCCAATTGAGCAATTGGCTGAAAAAAGTAATTATCTGGAAACATGCTATTTGTTGGTAAATGGCGAATTACCCAATAAAAAACAATATGGAGACTTTCATCGTGACATTTACAAAAATATGATGGTTCACGAACAACTTCACATTTTATATCGTGGCTTCCCAAGAAGAGCACATCCGATGGCAATTATGGTAGGAGCAGTTGCTTCACTTTCAGCCTTTTATCATGATACTATGGAACCAACCACTTCAGAAGGCAGAGAAGATGTAGTTTTCAAAATCATTGCTAAAATGCCAACCTTGGCAGCAATGGCTTATAAATACTCTCTGGGTCTACCAACTATATATCCTAGAGAAGATTTGGGTTTTGCTGAAAACTTTCTTCATATGCTTTTTGCTACACCAATGGCGCCTTATAAAGTCAGCCCCACAATTGCTAATGCTTTAGAAAAAATCTTGATTTTGCACGCCGATCACGAACAAAATGCCTCTACATCAACAGTTAGACTAGCAGGATCTTCTGGTGCAAATCCATTTGCTTGTATCGGGGCGGGTATTGCATCTCTTTGGGGCCCCTCTCATGGTGGAGCCAATGAGGCAGTAATTGATATGCTGATTCAAATTGGTGATAAAAAACGTATTCCCGAATTTATTGCTAGAGCTAAAGACAAGAATGATTCTTTCCGTTTAATGGGATTTGGCCATAGGGTTTATAAAAATTATGATCCAAGAGCAGCCGTTCTAAAAAAATCTTGCGATGAAGTGTTGCAAGAACTTGGAATAAAAAATGATCCACTTTTAGATATTGCAGTTGAATTGGAAAAAATTGCATTAAATGATGAATATTTTATTCAAAGAAAATTATTTCCTAATGTCGATTTCTATTCAGGCATTATTTACAAAGCTCTTGGTATTCCGGTTAATTTATTTACGGTAATTTTTGCTATCGCGAGATCGGCTGGATGGATTGCTCAATGGAAAGAAATGATTGAAGATCCAGCTTTTAAAATAGGACGGCCTAGACAACTTTACACCGGATATGATAATCGCGATTATGTTTCCATTGATAAAAGATAATGGCCAATTTACAGTTAAGAAAAGCACATAAAAAAGATAATGCTGACTTAGCCCCAAAGGCAATAGCTAGCATACCAGATCCAGATTTTTTACCTTTTGTTTGTCATTATGATCCAAGCACTATTTTAACCAAAAATGGTGAATTGATGAGGGTAATTAGAATTGTTGGTTTTAATCACGAATCAATATCTTCAGAATTAGTTAATTTGCGAGAAACCGTTCGCGATGCTATTTCCAAGCATATTAAAACCAATGAATTTGCCCTTTGGATTCACACTATCAGAAGAAGGAAAAATATTGCTCCTAATGGAACTTTTGATGATTACTTTTCTAGTCAATTAGATCAGATCTGGGAAGAAAAAAATAATTGGAAAAATCAATATGTTAATGAACTTTATTTAACTATTATTATTCAAGGTTATGACACCTCAATTACCAATATTAATTCCCTTTTACGCTCATTTTCCATGGGTGGAACTAAACATTTACATCAAAGAGAATTAGAAAAATCTTATAAAATTTTAAAAAATATTTCCGATAAGGTTTTAGAAGAAGTTGATGGTTATGGTGCTAAATTACTTGGAATTAAAGAATGGGAAGGGGTTTTATATTCTGAACCAATGCGTTTTTTTGGTAAAATTGTTAATCTTTGTGAAGATAAATATCCCTTAACAATCAATGATATGTCAGAAGATCTGGCTGGTTATAGGATTGCCTTTGGTAATTCTAGTTTGGAAGTAGTGGGACAAAATAAAAAGCATTTCGCCGCAATGTTTTCCGTTAAAGAGTATCAGGAAATTTCAGTGGCAGCCTTAGATAAATTTTTGCAATTACCACAAGAGTTTATCATTACTCAATCTGTTGATTTTATTGATAGAAATAAAGCATTGATGGCTTTTGAATATCAAAATTACATCTTGGATATTAGCGGCGATGAACAGTTAAAGCAGCTATCAGGACTGGATAATATTATTGAAAGCGATTCAGGAGCAAATACTGATTATGGCGAACAGCAAATTACCATAATGTTAATCAATGAAACTACCGGAGGCCTTCAAGAAGATATTATCAGTTCTTTAGAAAAATTTCATGATTTAGGATTAGTTGCTGTACGTGAAGACATTTTTTCTGAACATTGTTTTTGGTCACAATTGCCCGGAAATTTTAAATTTTTACGCAGACAAAAACCAATCAATACTTCCAGAGTTGCGGGCTTTGCCTCACTTCATAACTTTCCAGCCGGAAGTAGAGAGGGAAATTATTGGGGCGATGCCGTAACAATTTTTAGAACGGTTCTAGGAACACCTTATTTCTTCAATTTCCATAATGGCGATAATGGCCATACCATGATTATTGGACCTCTTGGCTCTGGAAAAACTGTTATGTTAAATTTTTTAGTAAGCCAATCTCGTAAATTTAAAAATAAATTATTCTATTTTGACCATGATCATTCTGGCCGTGTATTTATTGAGGCTATTGCCGGTAATAATTTTATAGTTACCAAAAATAAAGAGGAGAAAGCTTTACAAATTAATCCTCTAAATTTACCAAATACGCCTGAAAATATTCAGTTTTTATCTAGCTGGTTTAAGTATTTGGTTCATTACGGTAAAGACGAAATCCCTCCAGCAGAATTAGAATTAATTCCAGAAATAGTAACTGAAATCATCAGATCTAACATTAAAAAATTATCAACAGCGGCAGAATTTTTTAATAAAGATAGAACTAGAAAAATACACGAAAAACTAGAGATTTGGCACAGCTCCGGTAAATGCGCCTTCATCTTTGATCATGAAGATGAAAATGATTTGCAAGATAATTTGGTAAATGCCTTCGATCTAACTTCTATTGTATCACAAAAATCTATTTTAGTGCCAATTATCAGCTATTTACTTTATAAAATTGAATTATCTTTAGATGGCAAACCAACCATTATTGTTCTTGATGAAGCCTGGAAATTGCTTGATAATTATGCTATTGGTCCAGGAATTAATGATTGGCTGGCCAGACTCCGGAAGAAAAATTGTGTGGTTATTTTTGCTACCGAAAGCGTAGAAGAGGCGGGTCAAAGCAATATTACTAATGCTATAAATCAAGATATTGTAAGCAGTATTTTCCTTCCCGATTCTGAGCCAAGCGAATATTACAAAACCGTTTTTGGTCTGAGTGGCCAAGAGTTTGGAATACTATCTTCAATGTCTAATGAAAATCGTCATTTTCTTTTAAAACAAAATGATGATGCAGTGATAGCAACTCTTGATTTGTCTGGCGCTGGAGCCATGATTAATATACTATCTTCCGATAGCGAAACCACTTTAATTGTTGAAGAAATTAGAGGTGAGTTTGGACAAGATCCAAAAGATTGGGTTCCTAAGTTTCTTGAAGTTGTTGAAGAGCTTGAAAAAGAGGCGCTTGAAGAAGAAAGACTTGGCGAAGAAGAAAGATTAAGCCAAGAAAAAATTTTTGAAAATGAAGAACAAGAAAAATTAGAGAAAAATAAATTAGGATAGTTTTTTTTCTAATTCTTTTAAATCAGAAGAAAAATCAATTTCAAATTGCATCTCTTTTTTAGTAACCGGATGAAAAAAGGCAATTTTATAAGAATGTAAAGCTTGTCTTGTAAAATTATTAATAAAATCTTTTAAATCTTGATCAATATTGCCGAGGGCTCTTTTTCTATTGCCATAGACTTGATCTCCTATTAAGGAGTGACCAATTGATGTCATATGAACTCTAATTTGATGAGTGCGTCCAGTTTCCAACTGACATTCAATCAAGCTTACAAGACCATTCTGATAGATTTTTTTAACAGAATAATGAGTGATAGCACTCCTTCCCCCAACGCGCATTATTGCCATTTTTAAACGATTTAATTTACTTCTGCCAATATTTTTCTCTACAACGCCGTTTAATGGCTTAGGAACGCCAAAACAAATTGCTAAATATTTTCTTTTTAAAGTACGATTTTCAATTTGTTTGCTTAATTCAGTATGAGCAATGTCATTTTTAGCAACCACCATTAAGCCACTGGTATCCTTATCCAGGCGATGAACAATCCCAGGACGAAGAACTCCGTTAATACCCGATAAATTATTCTTGCAATAAAATAATAAAGCATTTACCAAAGTTTCATCGTAATTACCATGACCCGGATGAGTGGTAAGACCAGCCGGCTTATTGATCACCATCATATTTTCATCTTCCCAGACAATTTCAAATTTAATGTCTTTGGCTAGAATTTCTGATTCTATTGCCACAGGAACATCAATTAAAAATTCTTCTATACCTTTAATTTTATAAGAACAGCTAGTAAGAGCCTTGTTATTTTGTAAATTAATAACACATGATTTTTCAATTAAATCTTGAACTCTGCTTCTTGAGATTTCTGGATTGGTACCGACTAATTTTTTTGCTAAAAATTTATCTAATCTTTGATTTTTATCTTCTGTAGTTGCAGTTATTTTTATTGTCATCTCATTTTTACGGGTTAATTACTCTATTCTAATCACATCAATTATTTTGTCAGAGGTGCGTAATGTTGATAAAATTTCCTCTAGGCGCTCTAAATTTTTTACATTAAGATCAATAATTAATTCAAAAAAATCAGTAGTACGATTAGTGGTTTTGATGTTAGTAATACTCACTTTATTCTGGGCAATAATGCTACTGATATTTGCCAAACTACCAAATTCATTAGCCATAGTCACTTTAATTGTACTTGGATAGGTTTCTTCACCAAGAACCCTAGAATCTTTCCAACAAACATCAACAATCATATGATTATTCACTGCAATAGTTTTAAAACTATGACAATTTTGATTATGTATAGTAATCCCAGTACCAGTATTTATAACTCCAACAATCAAATCTCCCGGAATTGGGTGACAACATCCAGCAAAGTGAATTGACATACCGGGTATTAGTCCTTCAATTGGCAATAAATCTCCATGTTCTTTCTTTTTATCGCTTTTTTCTCGCGATCTTTTCTTTTCATCTTCTAAATATTCTGGATAAATCACTTTTAATAATTCAGTTCTAGATATGATTCCTTCTGCCACAAAAATATAAAGATCATCAATATTTTTTTTATTGAAATGAATTAATGCCTTCTTAAGCAGATCCTCGTTAATTTCTAAATCTTTTGAGACAAAGAATTTATTAATAAT
>CAMDAI010000085.1 GCA_945888585.1 Rickettsia typhi
CCAATAACAATATTATTCAAGCCTTTTATTTGACTCCAGATTGTTTCGTTTTTAAATTGACTGTTCTCACCATTACCTACAATATTAGGAACTTGATATTCTAAAGTCGCTGCTGTTTTGAGCAGGAAACCATCTTCAATATCAGAAAAACTAGCCTTAGCGCTTTCCAGAGCTGTTATGGTTATAAAACTTACTATAGTTAAAAAAAAATTTATTTTCATGATTTTAAATATTTTTAAACAAGAAATAATTTTAATTTTTAGAAATCTAAATCACTTACTTAATCAAGTAGTATTTTTCTTTATTGCAATTAGCATTTTTGCTATTTCGCTTGCCAATTCAAATGATGATAAAATCAATCAAATTCTTGGCGTATCAATTATTTGGTTTTGTTTAATCTTTTCTATCTTATTACACACCAACAATTTCTTTAAAAAAGATTTTGATGATGGATGGCTAGAACAATTATTAATTTCTGGCCATAATTTTTCTTTAATTATAGCCATTAAAATATTTGCTAATTGGCTAATTTCCTGCCTAATTTTGATAATTACTTTTCCTTTGGCAGCAATAATGTTAAAATTAAATAGTGATATTTTAACTAATTTAATCTTAATCGCTATTATTAGTAGCCTTTTAATTAAGCTAATTGCCAGCCTATGTTCAGGCTTAATTTTATCAACCAACTCAAATAATTCACTTTTAGTAATTTTGGTTTTGCCATTAACTATTCCAATTATAATTTTTGCTAATACCGCTATTTTGTCACTTGCACCCGATTTATTTTTTTCATCGTTAAAATTTTTATTAGCCATTCTAATTTTCTTAGCCCCTATTTTAATCTTTTCAACTGCTGCTGCTATTCGAATCAACATTGAATAGCTGGTAACTACTTGTCTTTGTAAAAAAGAACAACACAAATAGTTACAATGCAATCTATTACAATTCTGCCCTGATTTCTTTTGCAGCATCAACCATACTCTTTAAAGCAGCTTTAGTTTCTGGCCAATCTCTGGTTTTTAAACCACAATCTGGATTTACCCAGATTTGATCAACATCAATAACTTTTGATGCTTTACGAAGTAAGTTGGTCATTTCTTCAAGTTTAGGCACTCTTGGACTGTGAATATCATAAACCCCTGGCCCAATATCATTTGGGTATTTGAAATTAACGAAAGCATCTAATAACTCCATATTTGATCTAGAAGTTTCAATAGAAATTACGTCAGCATCCATGTCAGCAATAGCCGCAATAATATCATTAAATTCAGAATAACACATATGGGTGTGAATTTGAGTACGATCAGCAACACCGCTAGCACTTATTTTGAAAGCATCAACTGCCCATTTTAAATATTCCGCCCATTTACTTTTTCTAATTGGAAGACCTTCACGAAGAGCAGCCTCATCAATCTGAATAACTTTGATACCAGCTTTTTCAAGATCAACAACTTCATCACGAATAGCAAAAGCAATTTGAGTTGCTGTATCTTTTCTTGACTGATCATCTCGTACAAATGACCATTGTAATATGGTGATTGGGCCAGTTAACATCCCTTTCATGATTTTTTTAGTTACACTTTGAGCATAAACTGACCATTCAACCGTCATCGGATAAGGTCTAGAAACATCTCCAAAAATAATCGGGGGTTTTACACATCTAGAACCATAGCTTTGCACCCAGCCATATTCAGTAAAAGCAAAACCACTTAACTGTTCACCAAAATACTCAACCATGTCATTTCTTTCAAATTCACCATGAACCAAAACATCAAGGCCAATTTCTTCTTGAAATTTGATGCAGCTAGCAATTTCTTGTTTAACAAAATTGTAATATTCAGCATCATTAATTTTTCCAGCCTTAAAATCAGCACGATATTTTCTAACTTCTTTAGTTTGCGGAAAAGAACCAATAGTTGTAGTTGGAAGAGCTGGAAGTGGAACAAAAGTTTGTTGCACTTTTTTTCTGGTTTTATGCGGACTATGACGATTCAAAATTGAAGCATCAATATTTTTAACTCTTTCTTTAACCGCTTCATTATGAATTTTTAAGGAAATTTTTCTGGAATTATTAGCTTTTTTATTAATCTCCAAAAGACCAGCTACACTAGCTTCATTACCAGAAACCGCTGAGGCAATTGCATTAATTTCAGACAATTTTTGCTTAGCAAAAGATAACCAAGATCTTATTTCCTTATCTAATTCTTTTTCAGAATCTAAATCAACCGGAGTGTGCAAGAGTTGGCAAGAAGATGCTATAATAACTCGTGAATCACCTAATTTTTCTACCACTTTTTTAGTAATAGCAATTGATTTTTCTAAATTATTAATCCAGATATTACGCCCATCAACTAAACCTAGAGAAATTGACTGATTAGAATTAATTGCACCCAAAACTTGATCTAATTGATCCGGAGCTCTAACTAAATCAACATGAACTGAATCGGTTCCAAGAGAAAAAGCAGTTTTAGTATTTTCACCCAAATTATCAAAATAAGTGGCTAGATGTAATTTAACTCCTTCACTAAATTTTTTGATTTCCTTGTAAGACAATTCATAAGCATTTAATATATCAGAATTCAAATCGGTAACCAAAGAAGGCTCATCAATTTGAATATCTTTTACACCAGCTTTTTTTAAGCGGTCGAAAATCTCGGCATAAACCGGTAGCAATTTTGGAAGCAATGATAAGGCATTACCGCCATTAACCATTTTACCAATTAATAAGAAGGTTATCGGTCCTAAAATTACTGGTCTGGTTTCAATTCCAAGAGCTTTGGCTTCTAAATATTCATCAACAATTTTTGTTGAAGAAAATTGAAAATTTTGATCTTTTGTTAATTCAGGAACCAGATAGTGATAGTTAGTATCAAACCATTTGGTCATTTCCATGGCAACTACGTCTAGGCCATTTTTTTGCGAACCCCTAGCACAAGCAAAATATAGATCTAAATCAACATTTCCTCCTTTGAAATTAAAACGATTTGGAATAGCGCCAACGGTTGCAATAAAATCTAAAATGTGATCATAAAAAGAAAAATCATTACTAGGAATGTAAGAAATTCCAGCAGATTTTTGAAGTTGCCAATTATTTTTTCTAATTTCGGCAGCAGTTTTTAATAAATCTTCTTTACTGGAAGTTGCTTTCCAATAGCTCTCGACAGCTTTTTTTAATTCACGAAAAGCGCCCACCCTTGGAAAACCAAGACTTGCTGATTTGATCATATAAATTATAAAGTTATAAATTTAATAGTATTTGTAAAAGATGTAGCTCACCAAAACGACTTTAGGCAAACTTGCTGAACTTCTGCTTGAGGGGCTCCTATCTTCAAATTGAATTTGAATAAGCAGAAGAGTAATAATTTCTAAATAAAGGAACAAACTTTAAAAAGCCGTTCCTTTTTAATTTTAATGTTAATTTTTAGCGTTATTTTTACGAGGTGCATTCATCATACTTCCAGAATCCGGGGTGCTTGGTGCAACAACTGGAGCTTTACTAGCTGGAGCAGCTGGAGCGGTATTAGCCGGAACTGGAGCAGAAGTACCATCATCTTCATTACCTATAGAATCCATTGGTACTGCACCAGGGTTAACATTTTGGTTATCATCTTCAATTAAAATACCTTTTTGATCAATAACTTGACCATTTTCATCAAGCTGTTGATCTACACCATTTTCTCCATCTTTAATTTCTGGAAGCTCAATTTCTTCTTCTTTAGTTTCAAAAAGCCAACTTGCACGTTCTTTCACTTGATCAGAATATTTTACTCCGGTAAAAAATGAAAAAATTAAAAGAGCCAATACAATTACTAATTCGATAACCTTGATCATAATTTGAAGTTGATTTTACAGTGTTTGTAACAATTGCTAAGCAAAAATATAGCTTAAAATTTATTGCAAGATAATTATTATGCAACTAAATAATGGAAAAATCATAGATAACTATTTTTAATTTTATCAGTTAATTTACATTAGGTAAATTCTCATTTTAGATTATCAAATACCTTTTAAAAGTAAGAAAAATAATTTACTTAATTTACCAAAATATTTAGTCTGATGCCATCTCACAAAGAAAAAAAAATCTTACCCTACTCATCTAAACAAATGTTAAAATTGGTTTTAGATGTAGAAAAATATCCAGAATTTCTGCCTTGGTGCTTTGCCGCAAAAATTACCAACACAATAAATGAAAACCATTTAAATGCTGATTTAGCAATTAACTTTAAATCATTTTTTCAAAAATATAGTTCTGATATTTTAGTGGAAAAAATTTCTGAAACTGAATTTAAAATAAATGTAAAGGCTGTTGATGGCCCATTCAAAAAATTAGTAAATGAGTGGCATTTTAAAGATTTAACTAACAGTGAAAAAAATGCCAAAGAGAATAAAGTTGAGGTTGAATTTTTTATCGATTTTGAATTTCAATCAATCATTTTAGAAAAAATGATTGGCGCTGTTTTTGTTAAAGCCACAGATAAAATGATTAATGCTTTTGAAAAAAGAGCGGGAGAATTATTTAAAGATAAAAACTCTTTTTAATTTTTAACACCAGTGTGAATTGCCACAGTTCCAAAACTAAGATTATTATAATTACTACTTTTAAAACCCGTATTCATAATCATTTTTTTAAATTTTTCCTGACCTGGAAATTTTTTGATACTTTCTACTAAATATTGGTAAGAAGCTTCATCTTTAGCAATAAATTTGCCAATTTTTGGAATAATATTGAAGGAATAAAGACTATAAATTTTAGATAAAATTAGATTATTTACTTGCGAAAATTCTAAACAAATAAATTTTCCTCCTGGCTTTAAAACACGATAAGCTTCACTTAAACCTTTGCCAATATCAGTAAAATTTCTGATACCAAAAGCAATTGTATAATAATCAAAACTATTATCGGCAAAAGGCAAATTTTGGCCATCGGCTGGAGTAAATTTCAATTTGGAAAAAAAATTACGATTAATTGAACGCTGTTTTCCAACTTCCAACATTTCAGTATTAATATCGGAAATTTCAATTTCAGCGTTAATATTTTGTTTTTTAGCTTTTTGTAAAATACGAAAAGCAATATCACCAGTTCCACCAGCTACATCAATAATTTTATAATTTTTATTTTTATCATTAAATTTAATCTCATTAACCATTTTATCCTTCCATAGACGGTGCATGCCACCACTCATTAGATCATTCATCAAATCATATTTGGGAGCAACATTATCAAAAACTTCACGTACTAAATTCTGCTTTTCATTGGCATCAACTTTTTTAAATCCAAAATCAACTTGAGTCATAAATCCCTGAAATAAAACATCTTAATTAATAATTTTTCTTGCTCAAAAGTAATATCTTAGGAGAATTCTGGCAATTAATATTTTACTTTAAATAAAAAACCAATGTATAAAACTACTGATTTTGATTTTGATTTACCAGAAGAACTGATTGCTTCCAACCCAGTATTTCCAAGAGATTCTGCCCGAATGTTAGTTGATAATAAAGGTGAACGTTTTTTAGATATGAAGGTTAATAATTTAACTGATTTTTTAGAAGCTGATGATGTAATTGTTTTTAACGACACTAAAGTTATTAAGGCAAAATTAACTGGATTTCGTGAAAGGGACAAAATTGGGGCTAAAATTGGAATCAATCTTCATGCAAATAATGGAGATGTCTGGCAAGTTTTTGCTAGACCAGCAAAAAGGTTAAAAATTAACGACAAAATAATTTTTGCTGATGATTTTTGGGCTATGGTCTTAGCAAAAAATGAAGATGGAACCATTAATTTAAAATTTAATAACAGTCAGGAGCAATTCTTTGAAAAACTTGAACAATATGGTCAAATGCCTCTTCCGCCCTACATAAAAAGGCCATCAATAAATAAAAATGATGAACAAAATTATCAAACTATTTTTGCCAAAACCCCAGGAGCTGTGGCAGCTCCAACTGCTGGGCTTCATTTTACAAATGAATTATTAAAAAAACTTACAGATAAAGGGATTAAAAAAGCTTTTGTAACTTTAAATGTTGGCGCCGGAACTTTCTTGCCGGTAAAAAGCGAATATATTAAAGATCATCTCATGCATAGTGAATTTTTTTCAATCTCAAAAGAAAATTGTGAAATAATTAATAATGCTAAAAAATCTGGTAAAAAAATTATTGCAGTAGGAACCACTAGTTTAAGGGTTTTAGAATCAATTTCTGACAAAAATGGAGAATT
>CAMDAI010000086.1 GCA_945888585.1 Rickettsia typhi
GACGATCGCAGCATTGATGTTCAGATAACCAGGCTTAGACGTAAAATTGAACAAAATCCAAAACAACCACAATTTCTACAAACCGTTAGAAATCAAGGCTACATTCTTTATAAATAATTTAGCCAGAATTTCTATAAGCTAAAATTTACAATCTTTAAAAGGAAATAATCATGAAATATTTTGAATATAAAAATGAACAACTTTGTGCTGAAAATGTTCAAATTTCAGCAATTGCTAGTGAAGTTGGCACTCCATTTTATTGTTATTCTAAAGCTGCTTTAGTTGAAAATTATCAAGAATTTGCCCAAGCCTTTAATGATGTTCCTCATAAAATTTGCTATGCCATTAAAGCTAATTGTAATTTAAATATTGTTAAAATTTTTGCCGAAATGGGTGCCGGAATTGATGCGGTTTCTGCCGGCGAAATCTGGCGCGCTCTTAAAGCCGGAATAGATCCAAAGAAAATTGTTTTTGCGGGAGTTGGAAAAACTGCCCAAGAAATGGGATTTGCTCTTAATTCAGGAGTTTGCGAATTTAGTATTGAATCAGAACCGGAATTATTTTTGTTAAGTCAGGTTGCAACCAAAATTGGTAAAACTGCTAAAATTGCAGTTCGAGTTAATCCAAACGTTGATGCTAAAAGCCACGACAAAATTTCTACCGGAAGAAAAGGTGATAAATTTGGTATTGATTTTGAATATGTTAAAGAAGTTTACATTAAAGCCAAAAACTTACCCGGTATTGAAATATTTGGTATTTCAACTCATATCGGTTCACAAATAACTTCGCTAAAACCATTTGAAACGGCATTCTTAAAAATTAAAAAATTATGCTTAGACCTTAGAAAACAAGGATTCAAAATTGATAATTTAGATATTGGTGGTGGCATTGGTATTTTATATAACAAAGAAGATCCGCTAGATATTAATGAATATGCCAAAATGGTTAAAAATATTGTTGGAGATTTAAATGTTTCAATAACAATTGCACCAGGCAGAGCAATGGTTGGTAATGCCGGCATTATGATTGGTAAAGTAATTTATGTAAAAAATACTGATTATAAAAATTTTGTGATTATTGATGCCGCAATGAATGATTTAATGCGCCCTGGGCTTTATGATTCTTACCACCAAGTTATTCCAGTGGTTAAACAATCTGGCAAAACAGCTAAATTTGATATTGCCGGTCCGGTTTGCGAAAGCACTGATATTCTAGCTAAAAACCGCGATTTGATTAATCCTGAACCAGGTGATCTATTTGCCTTTTGTTCTGCCGGTGCTTATGGATCATCAATGTCTAATGAATATAATTCCAGACCTTTAATTCCTGAAGTTTTAGTTGATGGTGATAAATTTGAATTGATTAGAAGAAGGCCAAGTTACGATGAAATGGTAGCTTTGGAAATAAAATAATTTTTATCTTTTAAGAAAAAATTTAAGCAAAATACTACCTAGAGTAGAAAAATTTTTGTACCATTTCCCTCGTGGGTTTCTTGAAGTTATTTTAAAAAATCTTAGTCTTACGGTTAAATTTACTACAAATTACAAACATAAGCTTATGCCTATTAATAAACCTCTAGCTGGCACTTATTCTTCGATTGAAACTTGCCAATTTATTTCAAAAATTTTTAATCTTTCTCCATCAAAAATTGCCGAAAATCTTGATCTATTTTCTGATATTCATCCTTATACGCGTAATTGCTTAATTTATTTATCCAAAATGGAAAGTGATGAAATGTTACTTAATGCCTCTCACTCACTGGAATTTGTATTGACTTTTAACCGTAGAATTGACGAAAATGAAACTTCTTAAATCATAACCAAGTCAATTACAAATTAATGAGTAAAGGTAAAAATAACGTTAGCGCTAGCGGTTTGTCTTTAGGCAAAGCAACTAAGTATAATTACGATAATCCTGATATTAAAATTTTAGAGAAAGTCATCAATCCTCATAAGGATATTAATTATGTAATTAAATTTACTTGTCCGGAATTCACTTCCATTTGTCCGGTTACGGGGCAACCTGATTTTGCTTATATCATAATTGATTATATTCCTAAAAATCACATAGTGGAAAGTAAATCACTAAAATTATATTTAACCAGTTTTCGTAATCACGGCGCCTTTCATGAAGATTGCACCATCAAAATTGCTAAGGATTTACAAAAATTATTAGATCCAAAATGGTTAAGAATTGGTGGATATTGGTATCCCAGAGGCGGTATTCCAATTGATATTTTTTATCAAACCGGAGCTATTCCAAAAAATGTTGAAGTTCCTAATCAAAATGTTCCTAATTACAAAGGCCGAGGCTAAATATGACATTTCCAATTATACTTCCTATTTTTGATCAAACTGCGCTAGCAATTGGTCCACTTGAAATCAGATGGTATTCACTGGCCTATATTGCCGGCATTTTATTTGTTTTATTTAATCTCAAAAAATACAATAAAATCGATAATATAATGAGCGAAGAAGCTCTGGATAACTGGATTGTTTGGGCAATTTTAGGGGTAGTTATTGGAGGCAGATTGGGCTATGTTTTATTTTATAATTTTAGTTTTTACATTTCCCATCCAGCACAAATTATGGCAGTTTGGCACGGTGGAATGTCATTTCATGGCGGGCTTATAGGAGCCATTACCTCAATGTATTTATTTTGTCGTAAATATAAAATTCAATTCTTTCAACTAACCGATATTTTAGCAATGTCCACTCCAATTGGCCTTTTCTTTGGTCGTATTGCTAATTTTGTTAATATGGAACTTTATGGAAGAATAACCAATTCCAATTATGGTTTTATTTTTCCTAATATTGATTATCAACCCAGACATCCAAGCCAATTATATGAAGCAGCTCTGGAAGGATTAGTTTTATTTGCAATTTTGTTTTTGCTAAACAAATACAGCAAAATTAGAAAAACTCTCGGTATTTTATCTGGATTATTTTTAATTGGTTATGCAGCAGCCAGAGCTTCTCTTGAACAATTTCGTGAACCTGACGAACAAATTGGCTTTTTATTTGGAAACGTAACTATGGGCCAAATTTTATCACTGCCTATTTTTATTGTTGGGCTGGCAATTATTATCTCCTTTTTAAGAAAAGCTAAAAAATAATTCAATTGCGTATTTTTATCGAAATTAAGAAATAAAATGACCCAAACTTTTTGATACCGAGATAAAATTAAACAAAAGTAAAAATGGAATTTATTCAATGAAAATTGACTAAATTAATAAATAAGCGGCTCCTCTAAAATGTTAAATCTAATTCAAAAAGATTTCTTATTGAATTTTAATTCCTTAACTCATATTATCCCCACCCTGCTCTTTTCTGACCATTGTCACAATTGAGTTTAATTATGGACGGGTGGCCGAGCGGTTTAAGGCAGCAGTCTTGAAAACTGCCGTGGGTTCACGCCCACCGTGAGTTCGAATCTCACCCCGTCCGCCAACTCTAGCAGTTGACAAAGTCCAATAAAGTCCAATTCATCCAACCAAATCAACCTTCTAAATCACTTTTAAGTCCGACACAGTCCAAAGAAATCTATTGACATTTATACATTTTTGGTGGCTTAATTGGTGGCTCATTAACCCATTAAAAAGAAAAGCCCCCAAGTCTATGGCACTAACAGACATAAAGTGCAAAGCACTTCAATCAACTCAAAAATCTTACAAGGTTTCTGATGAAAAGGGGCTTTATCTTGAAGTTGCTCCAAGTGGTGGAAAATACTGGCGTTTAAAATATCGTTTTGGTGGTAAAGAAAAAAAACTAGCTTTCGGTGTTTATCCTGAAGTTTCATTAAAAGAAGCCAGAGACAAAAGAGATGCAGCCCGAAAACAGATCAAAGATAATATTGACCCCTCCCAAGAAAAGAAATTAGCCAAACTAAATCAAGCAATTAATGCCAAAAATTCTTTTGAATCAATTGCCCGTGAATGGCATTCAAAGCAAACTGAAATTTGGACTCAAAGATATTGTGAAACAGTTTTGCGAAATTTAGAAAAAGATATTTTTCCAATAATTGGTTTTCGCCCAATCAATCAAATTATCCCTGCTGAATTGTTAGTTGCCCTTAGAAAAATTGAAGAACGAGACGCTTTGGATATTGCTAAAAAAATGAGACAAACTTGCGGACAAATTTTTAGATATGCAATTTCTACCAGCAACGCAGAACGAGATATTACGGCAGATTTACAAGGTGCATTAAAAACCAGAAAAAGAAAACATTTTAATAAATTTGAAGAAAATGAGTTGCCAGAATTTTTGCAAAAAATTGAACAATATGATGGAGAATATCAAACCAGACTTGGTTTAAAATTATTACTTTTAACTTTTGTAAGAACTACAGAATTGCGAGGTGCAAGATGGGATGAAATTGATTTTGAAAAAGCCCAGTGGCATATTCCGCCTGAGCGAATGAAAATGAGAGTTAAGCATATTGTGCCGCTTTCCAAGCAAGTAGTTGAAATATTAAAGCAACTACAAAATATTAACGGTAACAAAACTTTTATTTTTCCAAACCGCCATAACCCCAATAAATTTATTAGTGAAAATACTTTTCTTTTTGCTATTTATAGAATGGGCTATCACAAGAAAGCCACGCCTCACGGCTTTCGCGGGACAGCTTCAACTATCTTAAATGAAAATAATTTTCGCCCCGATGTGATTGAAAGACAATTAGCTCACGGCGAGCGAAATAAAGTAAGAGCCAGCTATAACCACGCTCAATACTTGCCAGAAAGGGCTGAGATGATGCAATGGTGGGCTGATTATTTAGACAAGATTGGGAGTAAAAATTGTTAGTAAAAAAAGAAAAGTCAATTCAATCAACACCAATCTTATTTTCAGATCATTTTAATGTTGATAAGAAGAAGCTAGAAGAACTTGGCGTTTTTAATCCTATCTTAAATTGTGATACCAAATTATTTGTTGAACCTCTTTTGTTAAAGAGCAGCCAAAGCCTTATTATTAAAGAATCCTACGAAATTTTTATAAATTTCTTCGCCGAATTATTATTACTAATCAAATCATCTAAAATCACAGATGAAGGCGATATTCATTGGCGAGAAGCAAAAAGGCGAGTAAAATTCCCCGAATATAAATCAACCTGCATTGGCTATGGAAGCGGAACAACGCAAGGTGGCGGGGCTGGCAGAGAGCTAAACGAAAAAATCCTTAAAAATGCCAAAGATATAATCGCCTCAGGGCAAGAAAACCCCAAAATGTTCACAATATTACCATTTCTTGAAGAAGGCATTGGCGGCGATATTATCAGTGATATGGCTCAAAAAATTATCAATAATCAAATATGCCAATACACGGTTGATATTTTAGATAAAATTGGTTTGAAAGGTGATTACAAGCACACCACAGAAGAAGGTATAAGCTACAATCTTTTATTTAATCCGTTTTCTAAATGTGAGTTAAAATTCTTGCCCCAAGATATTTTAACTAACCTAGCAATTGCAGACAATTTTGATAATTGGATTGCTGGATTAACTCAAAAGAATTTTGAATTAAGAAGACAAGTAAATAAGGTTATTGGTGAGGCTTGGCTTCATAAAAATAAATCAGAACAAAAAGAAGATATTTTAAATGCTTTAAAATCTGATAAAGCATTCTTTCTTGAGGTAGTAAAAATCATCACCAGTGAGGATTTTGATTGCTACAATCTAAAAGAAGATCATCAAGGCATTTACAGATGGTTTGAAGATGCAAAATCAATTATTTCCACAAACAATTTAGCAATTACCCCGATTGCAAAAAATGATCAAGAATCCTTAAATAAAGCGGTTGTAGAAATAATATCAAACTTCAAAAACCTTGTTGAAAATAAAGATATTTGGCGGCTTTTCTTAACAAAGAGAAACGGCAAAATATATCACACCAACGAGTTTTACTCACAAATGTTGTTTTTTATGTCTTGCCACAGTTGGCTTGAAGCCCAAAACATTCCAATTGCTTTAAATCGTGAGTTTGTTTTTGAAGACAAGCAAATTTGTTTAATTTTTTCTCTTGGCAATAAATTCAAAACAATAGTCCAAATCAAACACGCCAATAATGGCAGTTTGGCAAAAATGTATGATAAACAAATTGGATTTTGCCAATCAAAAAAACTTTCAGGATTTTATATTGTAATGAATTTTAAGGAAGATAACGCAAGCCAATATAATCAAATCAAGAAAGATGAAAATTTGGACTGCAAAATTATC
>CAMDAI010000087.1 GCA_945888585.1 Rickettsia typhi
CCAGCAATTGAAGATGCATCTTGAAGAGCACTTCTAACCACTTTTACCGGATCAACAATTCCAGCTTGGAACATGTCAACGAATTTATTATTTTGAGCATCGTAACCAAAGTTTTTATCTTTTTTAGATGCAACTTCATTAGCAACAACGGCACCATCAAAACCAGCATTTTCAGCAATTTGACAGATTGGAGAGCGAAGAACCTTTCTAATAATGTTAATACCAGTATTTTGATCTTCATTGTCGCCTTTTAATTTATCTAGAGATCTAGAAGCAAATAAAAGAGCTGATCCGCCACCAGCAACAATGCCTTCTTGCATTGCAGCGCGAGTTGCAGCCAGTGCATCTTCAACACGATCTTTTCTTTCTTTGACTTCAACTTCTGTAGCACCACCAACTTTTAAAATAGCGACTCCACCAGAAAGTTTGGCTAATCTTTCCTGTAATTTTTCACGATCATAATCAGAAGTAGTTTCTTCAATTTGTTTTTTAATGCTGGCACATCTAGCTTGTACCTCAGCTTTTTTGCCTGCTCCATCAACAATTGTGGTATCTTCTTTACTGATAATGACTTTTTTAGCTTGGCCTAATTCTTTTAAGGTTACACCTTCAAGTTTCATTCCTAAATCTTCGGAAATTAATTGACCACCAGTTAGAGAGGCAATATCTTCTAAGATAGATTTTCTTCTGTCACCGAATCCTGGAGCTTTAACGGCAGCAATTCTTAAACCACCACGAAGTTTGTTTACAACTAAAGCAGCCAAAGCTTCACCTTCAACATCTTCAGCAATGATTAATAAAGGACGACCAGATTGCACAACTGCTTCAAGAAGAGGTACGAGAGATTGTAGATTGGAAACTTTTTTCTCAAAAAGAAGAATATAGGCATTTTCTAACTCGGCAGTCATTTTGTCAGTATTAGTTACAAAATATGGAGATAAATAACCGCGGTCAAAATTCATACCTTCAACTACGTTAACTTCAAATTCTAAACCTTTGGCTTCTTCAACAGTGATTGGACTGTCAGGGCCAACTTTTTTCATAGCATCAGCAATTTTAGAACCAATCTCTTTATCACCATTAGCAGAAATAGTTCCTACTTGAGCAATTTCTTCCTGAGAAATAACTTTTTTGCTATTAGCTTTAAGTTCTTTAACAACGGCTTCAACAGCTAAATCGATACCACGTTTAAGGTCCATTGGGTTTAGTCCGGCAGCCACCGACTTAATACCTTCTTTAACAATTGCTTGGGCAAGAACTGTAGAAGTTGTAGTGCCATCTCCAGCAATATCATTAGTTTTAGAGGCAACTTCTTTAATCATTTGAGCGCCCATATTTTGAAATTTATCTTCTAATTCAATTTCCTTAGCTACTGTTACTCCATCTTTAGTAATTCTTGGTGCTCCGAAAGATTTTTCAATAATTACGTTACGACCTTTTGGTCCTAAAGTAACTTTTACTGCATCAGCTATAATGTTAACGCCTTCTAGAATTTTAGCTCTAGCGTCTGTACCGAATAAAATTTCTTTTGCTGTCATTTTTTCTCCTTAATTAATTTTCTTTATATTTATTTTTTTAAATCAATAACGGCAAGAATATCGGATTCTTTCATGACAATTACTTCTTTACCGTCAATTTTAACTTCAGTTCCACCCCATTTAGCGAATAAAACTTTATCACCAACTTTAACGTCAAGAGGAATTAGTTTTCCATTGGAATCCCTAGTTCCGTGACCAATTGCAATCACAGTTCCTTCTGCTGGTTTTTCTTTAGCTGAATCAGGAATAATAATTCCGCCAGCAGTCTTTGTTTCAGCTTCGGTTCTTTCAACCAAAACTCTATCATGTAGAGGTCTTATTTTAGTCATTTTTTTATTGGTTAATTTGGTTAATATGTAATAATTAAGTTATAGAAGTAATATAATAACAATTAGGATTTTGACAAGAGACTAATTTATTAATTCATCTAATTTTTTTTGATTTTCAAGTTCATACAAATCGTCACAGCCACCAATATGTTTTGATCCAATAAAAATTTGTGGAACAGTTTTTCTGCCTCCTGATTTGGCAATCATTTCTTCACGAATTTCATCATTATTAACGTTAATTTCTTCAAATTTTACCTGTTTTTTTTGTAAAAGCATTTTGGCTTTAACGCAGTAAGGACAAGAATTAGTCGTATATATTATGATTTTTTGCATATGTCTTAATGATTAAAGATTTCTCCTGAAGAGATAATAACGTTTTCTTTATTTTCAAGTTCTAGAATTAAATTACCATTTTCATCTAAATCTTTAAATAAACCTTTAATCTTCTTATCGAATAAGTTGATAGAAATTTCTTTATTTAAATTAAAAGCGTTTTCTAACCATAAATTTCGTATAGGTTTAAAACCAAAATTTAGCCATTTTTCATAAAGATCAGAAAAATTATCAAGAAATTTTTTTAATAAATTCTCTGGCAATATTTCTAAGAATTTTTCTTGTTTTAAATTGGTTGATGGATAATTAGTGTTATCTGGATTGTCTACAATGTTTACCCCAATTCCTATTACAACAAAGTTGAGTTGATTTTGATTAATATCACTTTCCAATAATATTCCTGCAGTTTTACAACCGTTTATTAAAATATCGTTGGGCCATTTATAAGAAATTTTTGTAGTTGGTTTTGTTTTAAGATTGCTAATGGCTATTCCAATTGCAACTGCACTAACAAAAGATAAGGTTGAAATCAAATCAAGATTTTTACTGTGAGGTTTTAATAAAATAGAAAAATACAAATTACCATCAAAAGATTGCCAAACCCTTCCATATCTGCCTTTTCCGGCAGTTTGTTTTTTGGCAATTATTACATGATTGTGATTTATTTGATTAGATTTAGC
Organism: Rickettsia typhi; assembly: GCA_945888585.1. Classification (GTDB taxonomy): domain Bacteria; phylum Pseudomonadota; class Alphaproteobacteria; order Rickettsiales; family UBA1997; genus CAMDAI01. Next base: position 2,881 of record CAMDAI010000087.1, read on the forward strand.
TAGATCAAAAGTAAGCTGGTTAGTGCTTGTGGCTTCATCTAAAGAATTGATAGTAAATGATTTGTAATGATTTGTGTTCTTGAAAAAATTCATAGATAGAAAAATAATCAGGTCGCTTTATTAAGCGACCTGATTTTAAACAATTACTCAGCAGCTTTTTCAGCTTTATGAGCTTTTTTATGAGCTTTTTTAGCATGTTTAGCTTTTGCAGGAGCTTCAGATGAAGTTGCAGTATTTTCAGCTGAAGTAGAAGCTGTAGATTCAGCTGCAGAAACAGAAACGAAAGAAGCAACTGTTAATACAGAAGCAAGAAGGATTAATTTTTTCATAATTAGCATTTAGATAAAAGTGATTATTAAATTTAATGAGTTTTTATTCTTAACAAAAAACTTTGTTAAAAGCCATTCAATCATTCTATTCAAAATTTAATTGTCAATCGAACTGATACAATTTTTAGAATTGATTTCTAAATAGTAATGAATTTTGTAATGGTAAAAAAATAAAAAACCGAGTCAACAATTTGTTGGCTCGGTTTTTTAAATATGTAATTAAATAGTGAAAAACTATTTTTTAACAGCAGGAGCTGTAGCTGAAGTAGAAGTAGTTGTAGAAGTTTTAACTTCTTTAGTATCAACTGTAGCAGCTTTAGCATCAACTGGAGCAGTTTTAACTTCAGCTTTAACATTTTTAGCTTTAGCATTTTTAGCAACTGGAGCAGTTTTAACTTCAGCTTTAACATTTTTAGCTTTAGCATCAACTGGAGCAGCAGCAGTGGTGGTTGTAGTAGTATCTGTAGTAGTTGTAGCAACTTTTTCAGCAGCTGAAACAGAGAAAGAAGCAACTGTTAATACAGAAGCAAGTACAAATAATTTTTTCATAGTTTTTAAAAAATTCTTTTATAAGGAGTTGTTTAGATTGCAATAAAGACACTGCAATCATTTAAATTTTCCCCACTTAAATTGCTCTAAGAGGTTTAAACGGTAGCAAAAAATATATTAGTCATTTTAATAAGTCAAATTAAAAATGAATAACTTTAGAGAATGCATCTAAAACGCTCTCATGCATCATTTCTGACATAGTTGGATGAGGAAAAATAGTATGCATAAAATCTAATTCAGTTAATTCGGCTTGTTTGCCAATTACATAGCCCTGAATCATTTCTGTTACTTCAGCTCCAATTAAATGAGCCCCTAATAATTCTCCGGTTTTTTCATCAAAAATAGTTTTAATTAAACCATCAGTTTCACCCATAGCAATAGCTTTACCATTGGCCATGTAAGGAAAGCGACCAATTTTTACTTTATAGCCAGCCTCTTTAGCTTTTTTCTCAGTTAATCCAACGGAAGCAATTTGGGGCATGGAATAAGTACAACCAGGAATATTGGATTTTTTAATTGGATGCGTATCTTTAGCATTATATTTACCTAATTTTTCAGCAATTTTTTCAGCAGCAATAATACCTTCATGAGAAGCTTTATGAGCTAGCCATGGAGCAGAAGCCAAATCACCAATGGCCCAAACTCCAGCTTCGTCAGTTTCCATATAGCCATTGGTTATAACATGACCGCGGTCTAACTTGATTTTGGTTTTTTCTAATCCTAAATTTTCGGTATTAGGAACAATTCCAACGGCAATAATAGCTTTTTCGGCTTTTAATTCTTCAATTTTTCCGTTAATTTCTACAGAAGCAATAATATCATCTTTATTTTTTTTAATAGCTTTTAATCCAGCTTTTGTATGAATTTTGATACCTTGTTTTTCAAAGATTTTTTTGGCTAAAAGTGAGATTTCATCATCTTCAACCGGAAGGATATTTTCAGCCATTTCAATTATGGTTACTTCAGAACCCATATTGCGATAAAATGAAGCGAATTCAATACCAATAGCACCGCTTCCAACTACAATTAATGATTTAGGCAAATCTTGGGGAACCATAGCTTCACGATAACTCCAGATAAATTGTCCGTCAGCTTCCATTCCTGGAATAGATCTTGCTCTAGCTCCAGTGGCTAAGATAATGTGGGTAGCTTCAATTTCAGCAACCAATGCACCATCTTTACTTACTGAGATTTTATTTTTTCCGATAATTTTGCCAAATCCATCAATTACTTCAACTTTATTTTTCTTCAATAATCCAGCAATTCCAGTGCTTAAACGCTTGGAAACAGCTCTTGATCTTTCAATGATTTTTTTGAAATCAAATTTAATTTCTGAAGCAGAAAAACCAAATTGGTCAAGATTGTGAAGAAGATGATTGATTTCAGAAGAGCGAAGAAGAGCTTTGGTTGGAATACATCCCCAATTTAAGCAAATTCCACCTAAATGATTAGCTTCAACAATTACAACTTTTAGTCCGAGTTGAGAAGCTCTAATGGCGGCAACATAGCCACCTGGTCCGGCGCCGATAACGCATAAATCGAATTTTTTGATTGTCATATTAATTCTTGATTGATTTAAATGTCTTAGATTAAAGTATGAGATGGCATTATATAAAAACTCTTCAAGTTAAACACAACAGTTTATTTAATTATGAAAGCTGAAATTCAAACTCTAATTTCCGATATAAAATCTTCATTGGAATTGGTTGCGAGGTATCTTTGACCCGGAAAAGTTAGTATTGCAAATTGCTAATTTGCAAAAAGAAAGTGAAAAAGAAGATTTTTGGCAAGATCAATTTAAAGCCAGTGCTTTAATGCAAGAAAAAAGCAGATTAGAAGCGAGTTTGAAAGGTTATAATTTAATCAAAAGAAATTTTGATGATAATATTGAATTGCTTGAAATTGCTGAATCTGAATCTGATCAAAATGAAATTGAAAAAAATTTAAAATCATTAAAAATTGCTTCCGATGAAAATAAAATTGAATGTCTATTTTCAGGGCCAGCGGATAAAAATGATTGTTTCTTAGAGATTAATGCTGGTGTTGGTGGTAGTGATGCTTGTGATTTTGCTTCAATGTTGCTTAGAATGTATATCAGATGGTCTGAAAAGCATAAATTTAAAGTTGATCTAGTGCATTCACTTGATGGTGATGAGGCGGGAATTAAGTCGGCAACTCTTAGAATTGCTGGTCATAATGCTTTTGGATGGGCTAAAACTGAAAGTGGGGTGCATCGATTAGTAAGGATTTCT
>CAMDAI010000088.1 GCA_945888585.1 Rickettsia typhi
TTGATTTGAATTTTAAATTCTTTAACATCTGCTTTTGCTTCTGAATTAAGAGCAAGAAATGTTATAGATAAAATTGCTAGAAGTTTTTTCATAAATATAATTTTATTGCTTGCTTGATAAGCGTTATCAATGATGTTAATTTATTAAATAAAAAGCAACAAATAAAATTCTTGATAAAAACTGATCTAACCTATATACCTAATATTGTATTTGCTTAGGTGAATACTATGGTGATAAACTCAATTTAGAATAGGTGTTATGGACTCGGGGGCGGTGCCCGACACCTCCACCAAATAAAAGTATTATTAGATGTTTCTAATTTTTTAATAAATTTAGTGATTTATTAAAAAATGGAGATCCCCACAAATGTGGGGCATGACACGTGTCGTGTTCTTTCAAAACAATAGTTTTGGGGGTGATATAGTTTCGACATTCATAATAAAAAAATTGATTTTGCCCGGTTTAGAAACTGCCGGTTGAAAACTTTGGTTTTCAATATTCGTTCAAAACAAGTAAACGCAAACGATAATTTTGCTAATGATAACCAATACTTTGCAAAAGTGGCAGTAGCTGCTTAGCATAACTTTGGTTATCGGGGTTTTGGGGGTTTTCCTTTCAACAGAAAAATCCCTATAGTCAATATTAAATTATAATAAAGATGATGAAAGATCTGATCGGATATAATGAAATAGTTGAAAACTCAATGCGTAATATTGTTCGTGGAGTTTTAAAAAAAGCGGAAAAAACTGGTCTGGAAGGTGAACATCATTTTATCATTGCTTTTTTAACGGGATTTTCAGGTGTAGAGATTCCGGAGTATCTGCGTCTCAGATATCCTGAAGAAATGACTATTGTTATTCAGCATCAATTTTATGGCTTATTAGTTGATGAGAATGAATTTAAAATTCAACTAAGCTTTTCCAATAAATATGAAAAATTGACCATTCCTTATAAATCGATAGTTTCATTTACTGATCCATCTGTTAATTTTGGATTAAGATTTACTCAATTTTCTGGTGATGATTTTATTGACGAAGTGGATGAAGCAAAGGAAAAATTAGAAGATATTGATTTATCGCAAAAAGTAATCTCACTTGATGCTTTTAGAAAAAATAGAGAAAAAAAGGATTAGCTATGTCGTTATTTTATCAGTTTTTATTTTTAATTTTAACCTACTTTGTTGCCGCAACCCCTTTCGGGTTAGTATTGGCTAAGATTTTTGGTAAGCAAGATATCAGGGAACATGGTTCAGGAAATATCGGAGCTACTAATGTTACTAGAGTGCTGGGTAAGAAATTTGGTTTTGCAACTTTAGTTCTTGATGGTCTAAAAGGTGCGGTGATGGTAATAATTGCTCGCTTTGCTTTTGGGGATGTGAGATATTTAAGCATATTTCTGGCCTTAGTTGCTGTTGTTTCAGTAGTTGCACATATTTATCCAGTTTATCTAAAATTTAAAGGTGGCAAAGGTGTTGCTACTACATTTGCGGTTTTGCTCGTGGTTAATCCGGCAATCGGTTTGGTAATTTGTTTTGCTTGGTTGGTAATTTTTGCAATCACCAGAACTTCAGCCGTGGCTGCTTTAGGTGCCATTACCATTGCTCCAATTTATGCTATTTATCTTTACATTAATCAAGGTGCACTCAAGGTAGATATTTTGCTTTGTTTAATACTTGCCGCTCTTATTTTTATTCGTCATAAAGAAAATATTATTCGTATAAAAGCCAACAAAGAAAATAAATTTTAATTTTATGAGTTTATCAATCGCAAATCAGGACAGATTGATTGTTGCTTTGGATGTTCCAACTATTAATGAAGCCAAAAACTTAGTTATCAAATTAGGAGATTCGGTCAATTTTTATAAAATTGGCTTAGAACTTTGTATGAGTGGTGATTATTTTGAATTAATTGATTGGTTATCAAAACAAAATAAAAAAATTTTTGCTGATTTGAAATTACTGGATATTCCGGCAACGGTTGGTAAAGCAGTAAGAAATTTAAGTAAATATAAAATTGATTTTCTTACCATTCATGTTTCTGACTTAGAAACTATGAAAGTTGCAGTTGAAAATAAAGGTAATATTAAAATATTAGCAGTAACAATTTTAACTTCTTTTGATAAAAAAGGTTTGAGTGATATTGGTTTTGATGATCGTTATGAAATTAGTGATTTAGTTTTAAAAAGAGCAAAATTGGCTCAGAATTGTGCAATTGATGGTATTATTGCTTCTGGTTTGGAAGCGGATATTATTAGAAGTAATTTAGGAAAAAACTTTTTAATTGTTACTCCTGGAATTAGATTTGGTGAAGATAAAAAAGATGATCAAAAAAGAACGGTTGATATTAAAACGGCTTTTGCTAAAGGTGCTGATTATGTTGTAGTAGGAAGGCCGATTACTTTATCTTCTAATCCGAAAGAAGTTGCTCAAAGAATTGCTGCAGAAATTATCAAGCAAATTGATGGTTGTAGTTAATGATAGAGGTTAGTCTTAGACAATCATTTATTATTTTTTTTCTCAGTTTTTTTGTTATCTTTTCTGATGATACTAATGCTAAAAATAGTAAAAAAATTCTATCAAAAGAATCTGAAAAAAAAGTTTCTAAAATTTCTCCATCACCAAAGGAAAATAAAAAAGCCTTTTCTATTGTCATAAAGGGTAATGAAAGAATTGATCTGGATACTTTAAAATCCTACATTGATCAAAATGGCTTAAAATCAGGAAATAAGCTGGCGATTAATTCTTCATTAAAAAGTCTTTATGAAAGTGATCTATTTTTAGATGTTAAAATTTATGAAGAAAATTCTCAAATGATTGTTGAAGTTAAGGAAAATCCCATAATTTCAGATGTTAAATTTGAAGGAAATAAAAAAATTGAAGAAGAAGCTTTACTGTCGGAAATTAGATTAAAAAAACGAAGCATTTATACCAAATCCAAGCTTCAAGCTGATATTAAAAGAATTAATGATATTTACATAAAAAGTGGCAGATTTTTAACCAAAATTGATCCTAGAATTGTTGAAAAAGATCAAAATAGAATTGATTTGGTTTTTAAAATTTCTGAAGGGCCAAAGGCTAAAATTTCTGAGATAAATTTTGTTGGAAATAAAGTATTTAATGATCAGGATTTAATGGATGAAATTACTACGGCAAAAACTAAATGGTGGAAATTTTTAAGTAGTGCAGATTCTTATGATTCTGATCGTATTCAATTTGATCGGGAAAAATTAAGGAGATTTTATAATTCGAAAGGTTATGCCGATTTTACAGTAATTTCAGCTATTGCCCAAATTACGCAGGCGAAAGATAAATTCTTTATCACCTTTTTACTTGATGAAGGAATCAAATATAATTTTGGTGAAATTAACATTGCTAATAAAGTAAAAAAATTTGATGAAGCAATTTTACTTGATGAAATTCAAACTAAAAAAAACAAGGTTTATAATGGTGATTTAGTTGATAAAACGGTTGATAAAATGGTGGAGATAATGTCGGAGCGTGGATATGCATTTGCTCATATTGAACCAGTTTTAAAGCGTGATCGCGAGAAGCAAATTATTGATATTGATTATGTTATTAATGAAACCCCAAGAGTTTATATTAATCAAATTCATATAATTGGTAATACCAGAACATATGATGATGTTATTAGAAGAGAGCTAAGAGTAAGAGAAGGTGATGCTTATAATATAAATAAAATTAATCGTTCACGCCAAAGAATTAATAATTTAGGTTTTTTTGATAAGGTTGAAGTTAATTCTAAAAGAATTGGCGATACCGATAAGGTTGATTTGGAAATTGAAGTAAAAGAGAAAAAAACAGGTGAATTGAATTTTGGTATTGGTTATTCAACTGTAGATAAAGCGACTGCAAGTATTGGAATTAAAGAGCGTAATTTACTTGGAACCGGGCAGGAAATGGGATTTAATATACAGAGATCTAAATATAGATTAAGTAGTGAAATCAATTATACTAAACCATATTTTACTAATCGTGAAATTGCGGTTGGTGCTGATTTATTTAATTATCAATTAGATAAAAGAAATACCTTGGTTTATGCTCAGAATTCTAAAGGATTTACCCTTCGTGGAGATTATTCCATAACTGAATATTTAAAGCATCAGGTTAGATATTCTTTTAATGATCAAAATATTAGTGATATAGATCCAACTGCTTCGCTTACTATCCAAAATTTACAAGGTAGATACACTAATTCAGGTGTTGGACATAGTTTTGTGTATGATAAGAGAGATAATCGTTTTGATCCAAGAGATGGGTATTATTTTAATATTTCTGAAGATTATGCGGGGATTGGTGGTAATATGAATTATTTAAAGCATGAGGGTTCAGCGGCTTATTATATTCCAATTATTACTAATGATTTTGTTTTAAAATTTTCTGGTCGTTTTGGTTATATTGACGGTATTGGTCAAGATATTAAAAGTAATAATAATTACTTTTTGGGTGGAAATAATTTCAGAGGTTTTGAATATGCTGGTCTTGGTCCAAGAACCGTTGTTAATGGCACTGCAGTAGGTGGAAACGCAATAGGCGGTAAAATGTACTATGTTAGTACAACAGAGCTTCGTTTTCCTTTAGGATTGCCAAAAGAGCTTGAAATTAATGGAGCGTTATTTAATGATATGGGAACTCTAAAAGGAGTTGATCAAGTTAATAAAAATCGTACTGATGTTGTTGATACAGGAAGTATACGTTCTACTTATGGTATTAGTATAGTATGGTCTTCACCTCTCGGGCCAATTAGGTTAGATTTTTCTAAAATTGCTAAGATGGAACAGTTTGATCGTAAGGAAACCTTTAGATTTAGTTTTGGCAGTACATTTTAATCAGTTTATTAAAAAAAATAATTTATATGAAGCAACGTTCAAAAGCTTTTTCTCTTCTCAAGCTCTCTTTTGTGATTTTGATTATAGGTGTATTAGTAGTCGCTAGTGAAGCGAATGCTTCTGCCCAGACTTCAGAGATGGAGGATGTTATGAAGTATATGTCGAAGAAGTTTAATACTAAGATCTCACCGGCAGGGACAACTTGCAATGGTGTGGTTACGGATGGGGGGTGTGATGTTACTTCATGTAGTGTAACTACTGCCAATGTTGTTCAATCTACAGTTAGTCAAGGCAGTGGATCTCTAACTTGCAGTGCTGGCTATAGTGGATCTCCTACTTATACTTGTACAGCTGGAACTTTTACTCCAGGTGGAAGTGCTTGTACGGCAATTACATGTTCGGTTAGTGTTACTGGAGTATCTTCTCCTCCATCGGTTGTTTATACACCATCATCTACTTCTATGAGTTGTAATGCAGCAGGGTATACCGGATCCGTTAATTATACCTGTACTACAGGAACATTGAATATTGTAAGTGGGAGTTGTAGTCGAACCTGTACATCATTGAGTAATGGTGCGGGAGGTACTTTTAATGGCGGAGGACTTACAACTAATAGCCAATATGCACAAAAGGCATGTGAATCTTTTTATGGAACTGGTAATTGTACAACAGGATCTTGTGGTTCTTTTTCTTATTGGTATCAAAATGGTTCTTCTAGTTGTAATTGCAGTAAGCCGGTAGCAAGTTATGAGTGGATATACTCTAATTCAGGATATAGTCAGGTAGGAGCTGATTATGGTGGACAAGCGACATCTGTCGCTGGCGATAATCTTTTTGTACGACAAAAGGGAAGTAATGGTTGTGATTCAAACAGTTGGCTTCTAGCACTTTTAGCACTTGCAAGTGGTTGCCCAGGAGCTAGTGATTAATTGGTCCTAACGTGTGATGAATAATTTTTAAATATTTTATAAAACTCTATCTCAAGCAATTGATCAATTTTATCAAAATTGGTTGTTTTGTTTAATGTGGCCAGACTGGTTATTCCAAATTCGCTAATTCCGCAAGGAACGATGCCTTGGAAGTTGGCCAGATCAGGATTAATATTGATGGCAATTCCGTGATAGCTTATCCATTTT
>CAMDAI010000089.1 GCA_945888585.1 Rickettsia typhi
CATTTAGTTACCAAAAAACAAATGGATCAGGTTTTTGATATTTTAAGAAGCGGAGTTAAAAAATTAAAAGGTATGTGGAGCAGAAGAGCTCAAGAATATGAAAGCAAAATTAATTCCGGTGACATTATCTTATTATCCGAAGTTCTTCGTGATTTAACTAGAGATATTCAAGATGAAGAAAGATCTTACAGTGAAAGAATCATTTACGAAACCGCTATTTATCGCCTCGCTTCTGAATATTCTGCAATTTCCGGAATTGACTTTGAGAAAGCTCGCGACGAAATTGTTTCAACTGCTAAAAATAAATTAAACAGTTCTGACGAAGCTAAAGAAATTAAGCCAAAAGATGATTTCAACGAAGAATTTGACGGAGATGAAGAAGAGGAAGAAGAGGAAGATGAAGATGGCGATGAAGATATGGATGACGAAGATGACGAAGATTAAAAATCAAAATAGCCATGACTTTAATTTTAAAAAACATCAGCAAATCTTTTAATCAGGGAAATCAAACTATCGAGGTTATTAAAGATGTTAATTTAGAAATTAAAATTGGTGAAATTGTGGCATTAGTTGGCCCTTCCGGTTCTGGAAAAACTACTCTTCTACAAATTTCAGGATTGCTTGATAATCCTAATTCAGGAGAAATTTTTATTAATTCAAAAAATTTATCCAAAGCTGATGATTGTGAAAGAACGATTGCCAGAAAAAATGATTTAGGCTTTGTTTATCAATTTCATCATCTATTACCGGAATTTTCCGCTTTAGAAAATGTAGCAATGAACCTTTTAATTAAAGGTGTTCAAAAAAAAGAAGCTTTTGAGCGATCAAAAACAATTCTCGAAGAAATTGGCCTAGAACATCGTATCAATCATCGCCCTTCTGAATTATCCGGTGGCGAACAACAAAGAGTTTCAATTGCCAGAGCAATTGTTGGAAAACCAGCTTTATTACTAGCTGACGAACCAACCGGAAATCTTGATTCTGAAAATGCTGTAAATATTTTTAATCTACTAACCGAATTCACCAAGCATTATAAAATGGCCTGCTTAGTTGTTACTCACAATCCAGAACTGGCCAAAAAAATGGATAGGATTCTTACAATTAAAGATGGATCTTTGTTATAACTTAGAGACAGCAAATAATTTATAAAGAAATTCTAGAAGTTAATTCTGTTAAATTCCTACTAAAAACAAGCCATATTCATTAGCAAGTCTAATAACTTCTTTCTGATTAATAATTAGAGATGAGCCAGCTTCTACAGCTATTCCGGCAAAATTTGCCTTATGTAAATTATGAATAGTTTGAACACCTAAGGACGGCAAATCTGCTTTAATATTCTGCCCAATTTTTTTCATCTTAATTAGAACTGGTTTTCTACCAATTTTAAATTGCAAATTACCAGAACGTTCAATTAAAGCATCAGTCCCCTCAATTGCTTCCACACCGATAATTTGTTTTTGCTGAACCACCAAAGATTGGCCGATATCTAATTCAGAAATAATTTTTATAGCATTTTTACCAATTGTAATATCCTGCCAAAAATCTTTTTCCGGTTTTAATTCTCCCAAAACCCCAGCTTTAGCCACTAAATCATCAATAATTTCATCGGCTCCTAGAAATTTAAAACCTTCTTTTTCAAAAAAATTCATCACTGTAGAAAGTACACTGTCATCGCCAAATAACTTTGCCCCCAAAATTTTAGAAAGCAAAACCGCACCTTTAGCATCAACCTTCATGTTAGACATCGAAGGCTTATTTATACCGCCGACAAACACTATTTCGGTTGCTTTATTATCGCGTAAAATTTTTAAAATTTTTCCAGTATGTCCAATATGAACAACATGATGGGGATAAGAAATAAAATCAGAGTTACTATTTTCACCTTCAAGCAAAATCAAAAAAAATGGTTTTTCATTTTTTTGGCATTTTTTAATAATCATTTTCGGTAGATCACCACGACCCGCGACAATTGCTAGCATCAGAAAATATCTTTAATTATTATTTAAATATTTGCATAAAATTTATCTTTGTACCTTTTATCCAGCATGGTTTAAGCTGGCACCACCATCAACGAACATAATTTGTCCGGTTACAAAATCATTTGCAAGCAAATATTGTAGCGCCTGTATTATATTCTTTTCATCACCTTTTCTTTGTAATGGAATTTTAGCAATAATTTTTTCACTCTCATCTTCTTTGCCGGCACCATTAACACTGTTTAAAATAAAACCAGGAGCAATACCATTGATACGAACCTGCGGAGCCAACTCCATTGCAGCAACTTTGGTAAATTCCGCTAAAGCCTTTTTACTCATTAAATAAGCAAAATATTTGGTATCGTAGCGTACAATATTTTTATCAATCATATTAATCACATTACCTCGAACTTCTCTACTAATGCAATTAGCATAAAATTCTTTTGATAAAATCATTGGCGCCTCTAAATGCAATGCCATGTTGGTACGAAGCTCTTCAACACTACCGCCAACAAAATTTGATCTGGAAAAAATTGAAGCATTATTAATTAGCAAATTCCAATTTTTAAAATTTTTCCGCATTTTTTTTACCATCTCATAAACTTGCATACTATCCAGCAAATCAGCCTGAACTAGGTTACATTCAACTCCAATTTCTTTAATATTTTTTTGCAGAATTTTGGCATCCTTAGAAGATATATTATAGTGAATAACAATATCATAACCCATCTTTGCCAATTCGGTGGTAATTACCGCTCCAAGCCTTTTAGCACCGCCAGTAATTAGCGCCGTTCCCCTAGATTGCTTAATTTTCATCCTCTTCTTTCTTTCTATATTCCAGAACAGTTTTATATAATTCTCTGAGTAAATCTTTAATACCTTGACTAGTTGCACCCGAAATTGCAAAAATCTTTTTATTTTTACCAATTACTTTTTTTAGAGAAGTAATTTTTAATTTTACTTCTTCTTCATCAAATAAATCAATTTTGTTCAAAGCAATAATTTCCAGTTTATCTTTCAAATTATTTCCATAACCCTCCAACTCACCTCTGATAGTCTTATAACTACCCGCCACATCATCAGCACTAGAATCAATTAAATGTAGAACACAACCACATCTTTCAACATGTTTTAAAAATTTATCACCCAAACCTTTTCCCTCTGAAGCACCTTCAATTAAACCAGGAATGTCAGCCAATACAAATTCATGATCATCAACATAAACTACACCCAATTGTGGCTTAAGAGTGGTAAATGGATAATCAGCAATTTTTGGTTTTGCCCTGGTTGTGGCAGCTAAAAAAGTTGATTTTCCAGCGTTTGGAAGACCAACCAAACCAACATCTGAAATTAATTTTAACTTCAGCCATAACCATAATTTTTCACCGGGAAAACCAGGAATTGCCTTTCTTGGAGCTTGATTAATTGAACTTTTAAAATGGGTATTACCATAACCACCATCGCCACCTTTAGCAATTACTACTCTTTGACCAACCGCCATCATATCCACTAAAATAGATCCGCTAGCCTCATCAAAAACTTGTGTTCCAATTGGAATTTTTATAACCATGTCTTCACCACTATGTCCGGTTTTATTAGCGCCCTTACCTGACTCACCATTTTTTGCTTTAAATTTTTGTTGAAATCTAAAATCAACTAAAGTGTTTAAATCTTTTACACATTCAAAAATAACACTTCCGCCACGCCCTCCATCTCCACCATTTGGACCACCATGATCAATGAATTTCTCTCTGCGAAAACTTACACATCCATTTCCCCCATCACCAGATTCAATATAAATTTTTACTTCATCGATAAATTGCATGTCTTTTATTTATTTAATTGCACTATTGAATTAATTTAGAAGGCTATTTTACCATTACTTACCACAATCATACCATCTTTTTCACTAATACTAGCTCCAGCTTCTTTTGCTAATAAAAACATGGCACAAAGTGATTCCTTATGTTTTAAATCAAATATTGCTAAATCAATTTTACCAGCCGCCAAATAACCAAGATCCAAACTAAAACAGTTATTTAAACGATTAATGAATTTATCCTTAGCTAAACTAGTATCTGAAACCGCACAAATTAAACTTCCCGATTTATTTTCAGAAACCCTAACCCGACGATTATTTAAAAATGCACCACCACCTTTTTCAGCAAAATATAACTCGTTTGAAGCCACATTACTGAGAGCTGTGGCCACCACTTCTTTTTTACCACTGCCAATATATTCTAAAGCCACCATTGTAGAAAAATAAGGAATGGAGCGCGACAAATTCATTAAACCATCAACCGGACTAACTATATAACTATATTGTGCATTTGGATTATTGATAATTTTTTCTCCATCCAAAAATTCAATATTATATTCCGGATGAATTTTAGTTAAATCTTGAATTAAACCTTCTTTAATTCTCTTATAGCAAGCATTGGAAAATTTCACTGCCGTGGCATAATTATTCTGTAAATTCTCAATCTCGCCAAAATCTCGTGCTAAACGTCCAGAAACTTTATCTAAAGCCTTAATGATAATACTTAAATTAGGTGAATATCTCATAGAATATATTTTTTAAAACCAAAACGCCGTAAGACTAGAATATAACTCACCAGAAGGCAACCCATATCTTGCCGCTCCTTGTTTAATCAGGTAGGAGGACTTTCTATACCAAGTATAATCAAAACCAGAAAAATAGATTTATGTTTTTGTAAAATTCTTCAACTTCAATATATCATTTTCAAATTCTTTAATCATTTCATCCAACTTAATAATAAAATCTTGATCTTCCGGCCATTTTCCAGCTTTAGCACCATCATTTATAATAACACAATATTCAAACATTTTTTCCGCCCCAATATTTCCACAAATTCCTTTAAAAGCATGAGAATCAAACAAAAATTGATCCAAATCTTTTTTTAAAAAATCTTGCTTGATCTTTTGAAGTAAATCATTGGCTTCATTCAAAAAAATCGGCGCAAATTCAATTAACATTTCATCTGATAATTTACTAGAAATAGTTTTTCTTGGCTCTGCTTGTTTAGTCATACAATCTCCTGTTATAATATCTCTGCAATCTTCAGCAATCCATAATTCAATTAAATTTAATAATTGATTATAATCACCACCTTTAACAAAGTAATCGTTAAATCCAGCATTTAAAAATTTATGAATATCTTCTTTAGAACCATCACCACTTAAAGCAATTGCCGGAATTTTATTAATATTTTTCTCTGATTGATATTCTCTCATAGCAATAATCGCTTCAATACCATTCATGATAGGCATTTGAATATCCATCAAAACTAAATCATATTTATTATTCTGTATTTTTTCTAAAGCTTCCTTACCATTTTTTGCTTCATCAATAATAATTTTTTTCTCTTTTAGAAATTTAGCACTCAACATTCGATTAATATCTTGATCATCAACTAATAAAATTTTTCTATTTTCTAAATGGGTTTTTTCTAAATTAATTACCTCATTATACTCCACCAACCCCCATTTAGCAACGGTTCGTAACAGTAAATCATTTGATATTGGTTTCGATAAATTATCATTAAAAACATTTTGCATATCTTGATTTTCTTGATACAATTGATTGAGTGAAGAATAGGTAATGATTGGAATTTTATCATTAAAAGTCTTAATTATCTTGGCTGCACTATAACCATCCATTATTTTCATCTGAAGATCCATCAATATCAAAGCATATTTTTTTCTCGTGCCAATTCCACCGCTTCTTTGCCATCATAAGCAAGATCACAAACTACATTTTTTAATCTTTTTTCGAGTAATTTTTTATTTACCATCAAATTTACTTTTTGATCATCTACCAAAAGAATGTGGGTTTTAAAAGCATCATCAACGTTTATTTCTTCTGTTTTAGAGATTTTTTCACTTGAAGCTACCTTTGGAAATT